>NZ_JANOCG010000562.1:0-3834 GCF_031412075.1 Rhizobacter sp. | reverse complement strand
TGACCCTGATCGCACTGGACAACGGCGCCAAGCTCAGCGGCCTGCAACGCATTGTCGAAAACGACGCCAACCCGGATTCGGGTGACGACACCAACCCTGAAAGCACTGAAGAATGAAGCGCCTCGCAACAGTGAAAAGCCTCCTCGCCGTGGCCCTGCTGGCAGGTGCCAGCCTGGCCAGCGCCCAAGGCCAGGCCATTCCCGGCGCGCCTCCGAGCGCGGCCAAGAAAGAGCTGGTGCAGCGCCTGCTGACCTTGCAGCAGCCCTCGCTCGAGAACGTCGGGCGTGACCTGGCCGAGCGGCCCGCCCGGCAGCTGGCAGGAGATGCCGAACAGGCTCTGATGACCCGTGTGCCCGCTGAAAAGCGTGAGGCGGCCGCCAAGCAGATCCAGGAGTTGCTGCGCAAGTACGGCGAGGAATCGCTGGCCGTGGTTCGTGACCGCACGGGCAAGATCAACCAAGCCAACCTCGCGCCGATGGTCGACGAGAAGTTCAGCGAAGAAGAGCTGCGTCAACTGCTGGCCGCCCTGGAGTCGCCCGTCTTCAAGAAGTACCAGCAAACCCAGCCGGCGATGGTTTCCGCCTATGCCCAAACGCTGGTGAAGGAACTCGAAGGCGCGCTCACGCCCAAGCTGCAGACCCTCGAGCAAAGCGTGGTGGCCGCACTCGGAATCACCCCCACGGCTGCGAGTCAACCCAAGGCCGCCAAACCCGCCGCCGCTGCAGCGTCGAAGCCTGCGAAGAAATGACGGCAATGAGGCCTGGCGCGCGGTTCATGGCTCCCCGAGGGCGCTAGGCTGCGTGCGAGAATTTGGCCCACGCCATGGCTGACGCTTCCCACCCACCCCACGCCGACCTGCAGCGCTTGAAAACGCAGATCGACGAGGCTGACCGCGAGTTGCTCGCGTTGCTGAACCGGCGCGCCCGGTTGGCGAAAGATGTGGGCGAGGCTCACCAGAATGCACAAGGCCAGGTCGCTTTCCGACCTGAGCAAGATGCCCAGATCATCGACCGATTGAAGGCCGGCAACACCGGCCCGTTGATGCCAGACAGCGTGGCACCGATCTGGCGCGAGATCATCTCGGCCTGCCGCGCCCTCGAAGCACCCACCCGCGTGGCTTACCTGGGCCCGGCCGGCACCTTCAGCGAAGAGGCCGCGCTCGGCTTCTTCGGCTCGACGGTGGTCAAGGTGCCATGCGCCAGTTTTGACGAGGTGTTTCACCTGACAGCCACCGGCGCCGCCGATTTCGGCGTGGTGCCAGTGGAGAACTCCACCGAAGGGGTGGTCACCCGCTCGCTCGATCTCTTTTTGACCACGCCGCTTTTCATCATCGGTGAGACCAGCCTATTCGTTCAGCACAACCTGCTGCGGCGCGAGCCGTCGCTCGATGGCGTCGAGGCCGTGTGCGCCCACCCGCAGGCCCTGGCGCAATGCCACGCCTGGCTGAGCGCCCACCTGCCCCACGCCGAGCGGCGCCCGGTGGCCAGCAATGCCGAAGGCGCGCGACTGGCCAGTACCGACTCCAAGCTGGCCGCCATCGCCGGCAAGCGTGCCGGCAGCGAATTCGGGCTCAGCGTGGTCGCACCCGCCATCCAGGACGAAGCCAACAACCGCACGCGCTTCGCCGTGGTGACCCACCCGCAGCGCCAACCGCAGCCGCGGGCCTCGGGTCACGACTGCACGAGCCTGGTGGTGTCTGTCACCAACCGGCCCGGTGCCGTGCACGACATGCTGGTGCCACTCAAGGTGCATGGTGTGTCCATGACACGCTTCGAGTCGCGCCCAGCCCGCTCTGGCCAGTGGGAGTACTACTTCTACATCGATCTGCAGGGTCACCCCGACCAGCCCCACGTGGCCACCGCGCTGCGTGAACTGCGCGAGGCCTGCGCCTTTTTCAAGTTGCTCGGCACCTACCCGATCGACGTGCACTAGAAACAGAAAGCCGAAGCACGATGTTCAACCAGCTTGGCGTGATTGGCTGTGGCCTGATGGGCGGCTCATTCGCGCTCGCCTTGAAGCGGGCCGGGCTCGTCAAGCGGGTCATCGGCTACAGCAAATCGCCCTCCACCACCGAACGCGCCAAGAAGATGGGCGTGATCGACGACACCGCCGAGTCGGCGCTGCTCGCCGTGTCGGGCTCCGACATCGTGCTGCTGGCCGTGCCGGTGTCTGCAAGCGAAGCCACCTTCAAGGCCATCCGTCACTTGGTGGAGCCGGGCGTGCTGTTCATGGATGTGGGTTCGACGAAACGCGACGTGGTCGACGCCGCGCGCCGGGTGCTCAAGGAGCGTGTGTCCTCGTTCGTGCCCGCCCACCCGATCGCCGGCAAAGAGGTGTCAGGCGTATCGCATGCCGACGCCACCTTGTACGCCGGGCGCCAGGTCATCATCACGCCGCTGCCGCAAACCGACCCAGAGCTGGTGCAAAAGGCGACCGACGTGTGGTCGGCCATTGGCGCGCAGGTGCTGCGCATGACGCCCGAGAACCACGACGCCGCCTTCGCCGCCGTGAGCCACTTGCCGCACATGCTGGCGTTTGCCTTCTTCAACTCGGTGGCCAAGCAGCCTGCGGGGCGTGACTTTCTTTCGCTCGCAGGCCCCGGCTTTCGCGACTTCACCCGCATCGCCGCCAGCGACCCCGAGGTCTGGCGCGACATCCTGATGTCCAACCGCGAAGAGATCCTGAAGCAGTCGATGCGCTTTCGGCACACGCTCGACGCGCTCGAACACGTCATCAAGACCGGCAATGCCGAAGCCCTCGAAGACCTGATTCGCAGTGCCTCCGACGCCCGCGCCGGGTGGCAGATGGGCGCCACCAAGCCCGGCTCTTCGCGCTGACCCGCTCGCTTGGCGCCCTCGGGCGCGACTGACTTCCTGCATGTTCACCACGCCGTTTCTCGACCTTCCACCGCTGCTGTCTGCCAACGGAGCAGTGCAACTGCCGGGCTCCAAGAGCATTTCCAACCGCGTCTTGCTGCTGGCCGGCTTGAGCAGCGGTACGACCGTGGTGCACGACCTGCTCGATTCGGACGACACCCAGGTCATGCTGGCCGCATTGCGCCAGCTCGGCTGCGCTGTTGAGACCAACGGCAGCACGGTTCGCATCACCGGCCTGGGCGGACGCCTTAATGTGCGGGAGTCCAGCCTGTTCCTCGGCAACGCGGGCACGGCCATGCGTCCGCTGACGGCCGCCCTCGCGGTACTGGCCGCGACACAAGGTGGCAACTTTGAGCTCACGGGCGTGCCCCGCATGCACGAGCGGCCGATTGGCGACCTGGTCGACGCCCTGCGCCAACTCGGATGTGGCATCAACTACCTGGCCAACGACGGCTACCCGCCGCTGCGCTTGGGCTCGGGCACGCTCAACACCCGCGCGCCGATCCACGTGCGCGGCGATGTGTCGAGCCAGTTCCTCACCGCACTGCTGCTCGCCTTGCCGTTGGTGTCGGGCGACAACGCCGTCACCATCGAGGTGGTGGGCGAGCTGATCTCCAAGCCCTACATCGAGATCACGCTCAACCTGCTGGAGCGCTTCGGCATCCAGGTGCAGCGTGAAGGCTGGCAGCGCTTTGTGATTCCGCAGGGCAGCGCCTACCGCACGCCGGGTGACATCCACGTGGAAGCCGATGCCTCGTCGGCGTCTTACTTCATTGCCCTCGGTGCCATCGCCGCTCACAACGGACAGGCCCTCCGCATCGAAGGCGTCGGCAGCGACTCCATCCAGGGAGATATCCGTTTCATCGACGCCGCACGCGCCATGGGCGCCGACATCACGAGCGGCCCCGGCTGGCTGGAAGTCAAACGCGGCCAGTGGCCGTTGAAGGCGATCGAACTC
>NZ_JANOCG010000561.1:0-4845 GCF_031412075.1 Rhizobacter sp. | reverse complement strand
GGCATGAACTGCCACATGCCCGAGGCCTTGGCCGATGAGATGGCCTGCGGGTTGAAGGCGCTCTCGATGAAGGGCAGCAAGGCCAGCTCGGTCGGCATGCCACGGCGTTGCACTTCTTCAACGATGTGGAAGAGGTAGCGGCTGCCGCGCTCCGTCATGCGCTGCACGTAGTCTGGGCGGCTCGAGTACCACTGCTCGCCGGTGCGCACGAGGTTGGTTTCGAGATCGGGCATGGCAAAGCCACGGCGCAAGCGCTCCCACAAGTCGACCTGGGCGACCTTGGATTGCAAATCGACCGGCTCGTCGGGCCGCAAGGGGTCCACCGGCGCAGAAGCCACCGGGCCTCCGCCGTCAGCGGGGGTCGACGCGGTTGACGCTGGTGTCGACGCAGTGGCGAATGGCGCCGACGCTGCTTCGCCCGGTGGCGACAGCTTGACCGAGTCGATCACGGCGGGAAGGTCGGCACCTTGATCCGGTGGTTCGATGAGCGTGGCGCAGGCGCTCGACAACAAGCCAAGCACCACGACGGCCATCAGCCGCCAGTTCGGGAACAGAGTCATCGGAAGTTGTTTTTCCATTCGCGCAGCGTGGCCAAGACCTCGACCTCGCTGTCGCTTGCAGCGCCGTGCGCCAGGGCGGCCTTCACCACATCGGGTTGGGCGCAGCGCATGAAGGGGTTGATGCGTCGCTCCACCGCAATGGAGCTGGGCAGTGTGAACAGGCCTTGAGCGCGCAAGGCTTCGCACTTCGAGGTGTAGGCCTGCAGCTCGTTGTTGAGCGGTTCTACGGTGTTGGCAAACTTCAGGTTGGACAAGGTGTATTCGTGGGCACAACACACCCGCGAGTTGCCGGGCAGCGCGGCCAGGGCCGACAGCGAGTGGTGCATCTGCGCCGGCGTGCCTTCGAAGAGACGGCCGCAGCCGCCGGAGAAAAGCGTGTCGCCGCAAAAGACGATAGGTGCATCGCCATTCGCTGGCGTGTGGAAGTAGGCGATGTGGCCCGCGGTGTGGCCTGGCACGTCGATCACTTCGAAGCGGCACCCCATCAACTCGACGTGATCGCCACCGTTCAAGGGTGTGCAAGGCTGGGGGATGTCTTCTCGCGCCGGCGCGTAGATCGGCCCTTGCAAGCGAGGGCGCAGCGCAGCGAGGCCGCCGACATGATCGGCGTGGTGGTGAGTCACTAGAATCCCGGCGAGTGCCAGGCCGTGCGCGTCGAGCGCACGTTCCACCGGTGCCGGCTCCCCCGGATCGACGACGATGGCCTGGCGGCCATCGTGAAGCATCCAGATGTAGTTGTCAGAGAAGGCAGGCAGTGCAAGCAGGTTCATGGCGCAACTAGGCGGGATTATAGGTTTGGCCCCCTGGCTGAAGACGCCACCGGGCCGCTATTTGCTCGCTTGGGAACAAGCGCAGTTGGATCGTTGTGTGGTCGATGTGTTCGGCTTTCATGCGTTGCAACTGGGCCTGCCCGAGCTCGACGCGCTGCGCGCCAACCGCATGCCGCATCGATGGTTGGCGGTAGATCATCAACCTGCGCCGAGGGTGGAGTCTGGCACGGCACTCGAAGTTCCCGATGCCACCGAACCAGCGCCGCCGCGTGCCATCGTGCTGCAGTGCGATTTTGATGCGCTGCCGTTCGACAGCAACAGCCTCGATCTGGTGGTGTTGCCCCACTCGCTCGAGTTGGCGCGCGACCCGCACCAGGCCTTGCGCGAGGTCGAACGGGTGCTGATGCCTGAAGGGCGCGTGGTGATCATCGGCTTCAACCCCGGCAGCCTGTGGGCACTGCGCCAGCGGCTGGGTCGAGTGGTGCGTGGCATGGGCTTGCGCGCGGGGCAGCCGCTGTTCATGCCGAGCGAAGGTGAGTTCATCGGCTACTGGCGTTTGCGTGACTGGCTGCGCTTGCTCAGCTTCGAGGTGGAAGAAGGGCGCTTCGGTTGTTATCGACCACCGCTCAGCTCGCAGCCCTGGCTCGAGCGGTTTGGCTGGATGGAACGCACCGGCGACCGATGGTGGCCGGTGCTCGGCGCGGTCTACATGCTGGTGGCCGTCAAGCGCGTGCGCGGCATGCGCCTCGTCGGCCTGGTGCGCCGCCAACGCTTGACCCCGAAAGCTGCGCCGGCCGTGGCCGGCCGCAGCAGCAATAAAACTTTGCAAACCCATGACATCGACTGAACATCAAGACGCCGCCAAAATCAAACGCCCTGCCGTGATCATCTATACCGATGGTGCGTGCAAGGGCAACCCCGGCCCGGGCGGTTGGGGCGCCTGGCTGAGCACCGGCGAGCACGACAAAGAGCTCTTCGGTGGTGAACGCCAGACCACCAACAACCGCATGGAACTCACCGCCGTGATCGAAGCTCTGACCTCGCTCAAGCGCAGCTGTGACATCACCATTTACACCGACAGCGAATACGTGCGCAAAGGCATCACCGAGTGGATTCATGGCTGGAAGACCCGAGGCTGGAAAACAGCCGACAAGAAGCCGGTGAAAAACGCCGACCTGTGGCAGCGGCTCGACGCGCTGCGCAACCTGCACCACGTCGACTGGCGCTGGGTCAAGGGCCATGCCGGCGACCCCGGCAACGAGCGGGCCGATGCCCTGGCAAACCGCGGCGTGGAATCGGTGGTGACGTGATTTCCAACTTCCCGCTCGGGGTGGCTGCGGGCTACATTCGTTTGACAAGCAAACAGGGTTGAGCGTGAAGATCTTGCACACGGTGGTTGCGGTGGTGGGCATTTCGGTGGCGGGTGCCGCTGCGTGGTGGTACCAGCACAAAGGGTCTGGGTCGGGTGGTGTTGCCGGAGCCGCCGCGCCCAGCGCCTCAGGCCCTGCGCCTGCTGCCGCTGGGGCGGGCGGCCCGGTGGTGGTCGAGGTGGGCAAGGTCGAGGCCATGACCATCGACGACGACGCCCAGGGCGTGGGATCGCTGCGCTCGCACCAGGGCGTGGTGCTTCGCCCCGAGGTCAGCGGGCGCATTTCGCGCCTGGGTTTCAAGGACGGCCAGCGGGTGAAGCGCGGCCAGTTGCTAGTGCAGCTCGACAATGCCTTGCAGGCTGCCCAGCTGCAGCAGGCCGAGGCGCAAGCCAGCATTGCGCGCACCAACCTGCAGCGCAACCGCGAGCTGGTGGCGGCCAACTTCGTGAGCCAGAGCGTGGTGGACCAGAGCGCGGCGGCGATGCAGGTGGCCGATGCCCAGGTGTCACTGGCGCGGGCGCAGTTGGCGCGCATGCGCATCGAGGCGCCGTTTGATGGCGTCGCCGGCATCCGCAGCGTGAACGTGGGCGACTATGTGAAAGACGGCGCCGACCTGGTGAATGTGGAAGACCTGTCTTCGGTGGTGCTCGACTTCCGCTTGGCGGAACGTTACGTGGCACGCGTCAAGACGGGGCAACCGGTCGAAGCGCAGCTCGACGCGATGCCGGGCAAGTCGTTCAAAGGCAAGGTCGATGCGGTGGATTCGCTGCTCGACGCCAACGGCCGCTCCCTGCTCGTTCGCGCCCGCCTGCCCAACAGCAGTGGCGAGCTGCGCTCAGGCATGTTTGCGCGCACACGGGTGGTGTTTGCCACGCGGCCCAATGCGGTGGTGGTGCCCGAAGAAGCCCTGGTGCCGCTGGCGGGCAAGCAGTATCTGGTGAAGGTGGTCGACGGGCCGAAGGGCAAGGTCTCGCAGCGCATCGAGGCGCGCATCGGCATGCGCCTGCCGGGCAAGGTCGAGATTCTTGAGGGCCTCACAGCGGGCGACGTGGTGGTCACGGCCGGTCAAACCCGTTTGTTGCGCGGCGAGTCGCTGCCGGTGCGGGTGGTCGACGTGGACAAGCCGGCGGCGCGTGCGCCAGCGCGTGGTGCCAGTGGTGCCAGTAGTGCAGCCAGCCGCCCCGCGGTTGCACTCTGAACCGAGGGCACGACACCATGCGTTTGTCAGACACCACCATTCGCCGCCCGGTTTTTGCGACCGTGCTCTCGCTGCTGCTCATCCTGGTGGGCGCGGTGTCGTTCCAGCGGCTGCAGGTGCGCGAGTACCCCCGCATCGACGAGCCGGTGGTCAACGTGTCGACGCGGCTGATCGGCGCGTCGTCCGAAGTCATCGAGTCGCAGGTCACCAAGCCGCTTGAAGACTCCATTGCCGGCATCGACGGCGTCGAGATCATCACCTCGATCTCACGCTCCGAACAAAGCCAGATCACGGTGCGTTTCAAGCTGGAGAAAAGCCCCGACGACGCGGCGGCCGACGTGCGCGACCGTGTGTCTCGCGTGCGGGCGCGCTTGCCCGACGCCATCGACGAGCCGGTGATTGCCAAGGTCGAGGCCGACGCCACGCCCACGGTGTGGCTGGCCTTCATCAGCGAGACCATGTCTGCGCTGGAAGTGACCGATCTGGTCAACCGTGTGGTCAAGCCGCGCCTGCAAACCGTGCCGGGTGTGGCCGACGTGCAGATCAACGGTGACCGCAAGTTCTCGATGCGCATCTGGATCGACCCGGACAAGCTCGCCTCCTACAGGCTGACCGTGCAAGACGTGGAAGACGCCTTGCGCAAGCAAAACCTCGAGGTGCCTGCGGGCCGCATCGAAAGCCAGCAGCGCGAGTTCAGCGTCACCGCGCGCACCGACCTCAACACCGTGGCGCAGTTCGATGCGGTGGTGCTCAAGCTGACCAACGGCTACACGGTGCGGCTGCGCGACGTGGCGCGCATCGAGCAGGCCTCCGCCAGCGACCGCAGCAGCGTGCGGCTCAACGGTGTGCCTTCGGTGTCTCTGGGTGTCATCCGCCAGGCCACGGCCAACCCGCTGGAGGTGGCGGCCGGTGTGCGCGAGATGCTGCCCAAGCTGCAGCTCGACCTG
>NZ_JANOCG010000560.1:0-7816 GCF_031412075.1 Rhizobacter sp. | reverse complement strand
CGCAAGCGCATCACGCGCAGGTCGATAGAGCGGTCGAACACGTCCCAGCCGCGGTTGTGCGCCTGTTCCATGATCTGGTCGCGGTTGAGCGGGCGGTTGGGGTTGCGGGCAAAGAGGGCCAGCAGGTCGAACTCGGCGGCGCTGATCTCGATCTCGCTGGCGTCGGCGGCGAAGAGGCGGCGCTCTGCCAGGTCAAGCTGGCAGGCACCGAAGCGCACACGGTGTGCAGGCTCCACTTTCACCGGCGCGGCCACCGAGGCCTTCAGACGGCGCAGCACCGCGCGAATGCGCGCCAGCAGCTCGCGCATCTCGAACGGCTTGGGGATGTAGTCGTCGGCGCCCAGCTCCAGGCCGACCACGCGGTCGACCGACTCGCCCGCAGTGGTGAGCATCACCAGGCCGATGCGTGGGTGGGCGTCGCGCAACCAGCGGGCCAGCGAGAGGCCGTTTTCGCCGGGCATGTTGATGTCGAGAATGGCCAGGTCGGGGGCGGCTTCGGCAATCGCTGCGCGCGCGTCTTGTGCATCGGACGCGGTGCGCACCACGAAGCCGTGTCGGCTGAAGTATTCGCTCAGCAGCGAGCGCAACTCGGGCTCGTCGTCGACCACCAGAACGGTGGTGCCGGTGTGGGCGTCACCCTGTGTCATGAGCTGCGCTCCGCGGGGCTGTGGTGGCTGGGGCGCATCATATCGGGCCAAGTCGGCCCGGCTCAGCACGGCGGCGATCCAGTCGCGGGAGGTGGGCGCGCTCACTGCAGCGCCAGGTTCAAACCGCACCGTGGGTCAACGCCAGGTCTTCGGCAAACGCTTCGCTGCGAAACACCACCGGGCGGGTGTCGGCGAAGTCGGGGCGCTGGGAGCGCACATCGCGGCTGCGTGCGGCGGCCGTGCGGGTCGAGCGGCCACGTGCGGCGGCCTGGCGGAAGAAGATGCGTTGCAGGGTGGTGGTGACGAGCTGAGGCATGGGGTACTCCGAGGCGGCATGCGCGATTGCTGTGCGCAACCTCAGACTGTCGCGCCGCTCGGTATCACCGCTGTTTCGTGCACAGGCCGCATTGTTTCGTTTGTTTCAGCGGTGCCATCGGCCCACTATGATCGCCCGCATGCCTGTCACCCTTGCCGGCCAGCTGGTCGTTGCCATCTCCTCGCGGGCCCTGTTCGACTTTGAAGAAGAGAACCGCCTCTTCGAAGCCAAGGACGACCGCGCCTACATGCAGCTGCAACTGCAGCGAGTGGCGGAGCCGGCCAAGCCCGGCGTGGCGTTTTCGCTGGTCAACAAGCTGCTGGCCTTCAATGCGAAATCGCCTTCTGTCGAGGTGGTGATCCTGTCACGCAACGACCCGGTGTCGGGCATGCGGGTGTTCCGCTCGGCCAAGCACTATGGTCTGCCGATCCAGCGTGGGGTGTTCACGCGCGGCGAGTCGCCGTGGCGCTACCTCAAGCCGCTCAACGCCAACCTGTTCCTGTCGACCAACGAGCCCGACGTGCGCTCGGCGCTCGAGGCCGGCGTGCCGGCAGCGCGTGTCTACCCACATTCGGCACGCGCCTCCGACGCGCACCCGCAAGAAGTGCGCATTGCCTTCGATGGCGACGCGGTGCTGTTCTCCGACGAAGCCGAGCGGGTGTTCCTGCGCGCCGGGCTCGACGCCTTCCAGGCCCACGAGCGCGAGCGGGCCGACCTGCCCTTGGCGGCCGGCCCGTTCAAGCCGCTGCTTGAGGCGCTGCAGCTGCTGCAACGCCAGGAGTCATCGGCCATGCGCATCCGCACCGCGCTGGTCACCGCGCGCAGTGCACCGGCGCACGAGCGCGCCATCCGCACGCTGATGGAATGGAACATCGAGATCGACGAAGCCATGTTCCTCGGTGGGCTGCCCAAGGGCGCGTTCCTGCGCGAGTTCGAGCCGGACTTTTTCTTCGACGACCAGACCGGCCACATCGAGAACGCCGCGCCGCACGTGCCCTCGGGGCATGTGGCGGCGGGGGTGTCTAACCCCTGAAGGGTTTGATCCAGCCCAGCCCCGCCGAGGTGCCCGCACGCGGGCGGTACTCGCAGCCGATGTGGCCCGTGTAGCCCAGTGAATCGATCAGCGCCAACAGGTAGGGGTAGTTCAGCTCACCGCCATCGGGCTCGTGGCGCTCGGGCACACCGGCGATCTGCATGTGACCCACACGGCCGGTGGGTAGGTACTCGCGCAGCTTCATGGCCAGGTCTCCCTCGACGATCTGGCAGTGGTACAGGTCCATCTGCACCTTGAGGTTGGGCGCGCCCACCTCCATCACCAGATCGTGCGCATGCGCCTGCCGGCTGAGAAAGTAGCCCGGCATGTCGCGCGGGTTGATGGGCTCGATCAACAGGTCCACGCCCACATCGGCGGCGCGCTGCGCGGCCCAGGCGAGGTTGCGCAGGTAAGGGGTTTGCGACTCGGCGTTGGCAGGCGCGAGGCCGGCCATCACATGCACACACGGGCAGGCCAGCGCCTGGGCGTAGTCGAGCGCTTGCACGATGGTGTTTTGAAACTCTTTTTCGCGCCCCGGCAAGCAGGCCAGGCCCCGCTCACCGGCCGCCCAGTCGCCGGGCGAGGCGTTGAACAACACGTGCTGCAAACCGTGCGCCTTCAACAGGCCAGCCAACAGTTGTGGCGCATGGTCGTAGGGGAACAAAAACTCCACCGCATCAAACCCATCGGCTCGCGCGGCGGAAAAACGGTCGAGAAAGGGGTGTTCCCCGTACATCAGACTCAGGTTGGCGGCAAAGCGTGGCATGGCGGAAACGATAACAAAGGCCATACCGCCGACCTGGGCTGCCGCATGGATGACCTGCAGCCCGCGGTTGAGCTCGTTGAGGTCAACGGGCAAGCCCCTCCTTGAATTTGTTCAGGTCGGCGTCATACTCTCCTGAGTCAAGGCGGGGTGTTCCCGCCATTCCTGAGAAATCGCATGAAACGAATTCTGTTGAGCCTGTTCATGGCCTTTTTGAGCCTGAGCTTCGTCACCACCCACGTCGAGGCCAAGCGCCTGGGTGGCGGTGGTTCTTCGGGCATGCAGCGGCAAACACCGCCGCCATCGCAGTCGGTGCCGGCGAAGCCAGCGGCCACTCCCGGCGCCACCGCACCCGGCGCAGCTGCTACGGCGCCCAAGCGCTCGTGGATGGGCCCGCTTGCCGGCATCGCCGCCGGCCTGGGCATTGCCGCGCTGATGAGCCACTTGGGGCTAGGTGCCGAAATGGGCAACATCCTGACCATGATCCTGCTGGCCGTGGCCGCGGTGTTCCTGGTGCGCTTCCTGATGCGCCGCTTCGGGCCCAAGGCTGCAGCGAATGGTGCGCCGCAAGGCATGCAATTCGCCGGTGCCGGCCCGTCGCTCAACAACGCGCCCGCGTTTGGTTCAGGCAGTGCCGCCGCGCCAGCAGGCACGGTCGAGCCCACCCTGGCCCCGGTGGGCAGCCTGCCTGATGGTTTTGACGCGCCCGCCTTCGAGCGCATCGCCAAGCTCATCTTCATCCGCATGCAAGCGGCCAACGATGCGGGCAACCTCGACGACCTGCGCCAGTTCGCCACGCCCGAGATGTTTGCCACCTTCCGGCTCGACCTGCAAGACCGCAAGGTCGGCACCCAGCAGACCGACGTGGTGCAGCTCAACGCGCAAGTGCTCGACTTCGCTCAAGAGGCCGAGCGCCAGATCGTCAGCGTGCGTTTCCATGGCTTGATCCGCGAAGAGAAGGATTCAGCCACCACCACGTTTGACGAGATCTGGCACCTGGTCAAGCCGACCGATGGCAGCCGTGAGTGGGCCATTGCGGGCATCGGCCAAAGCAACTTCAGCTGAACGCGGGCTCAGAGCTGCGGGCTCTCCCAGCCCAGCAGCTCGGCCAGCCGGCGCAGCACCCACTGCGCCTCTGCCGCGTTCACACCCACCTCGCCGGTCAGCAGGCCGGCGTGAATGCGGGCCAGCACATCGGCCTCGGTGATGCCCAGCTCCCACAGCCGGCTTTGCGCTGTTTCGGTGAGCATGCTCGCAAAATCTTCGCAAAACTCGTAGCGCTGCTGGATCTCGGCGCGCGCCGCATTCGGCTTGATGCGCCCCGGCTCGACAAAGAGCGCGATGAACGAGGGCGGCACCTCGATCTGGTTGTCGTCGGACATGGATTCGCTCAGGCCTCGCGCTGCAGTCTGTTGCCCATCGATGTCTCCGGATATGAGGTGTGCAAGGGTGCAGCCTACTGCACCTGCGGCAGCAAGAACCCGGCGCTGTCCTACAGCCCCACCGGAACTGCCGTGCGAGGCTCGGTTTCCAAGCCCCTTGATTGCGCCAGCCGGAAGCCCATTGCCGATGACCCCCAAGCCCCTTCTTCACCCCACCTGGCTGCTGCAGGCCGCCGTCACGCTGCTGCTGGCCTGCTTGCCAGCGCACGCAGCCGACCCCAGTTCGGCGTCGTCCCTGCGCGAACGCCATGCCGAGCTCACCCCACGGCTGGATCGCAGCCCGTTTCAGCGCCCCCTGGTGCTCGACAGTAGCGAGACCGGCTCGCAGCTGCAAGGCAGCATCGACGCCGTCGTCTCGCAGCCCTATGCCTTGATGCGCGAACAACTGCAACGCCCCGCCGCGTGGTGCGAAATCTTGATGCTGCACATCAACACCAAGCAGTGCGTGGTGAGCGGCAATGCGTTGGCCGTGCACATCGGCCGCAAGCATGACCAGCCGCTGGGCGAGGCGTACCGCGTGGCCTTCACACTCAAGCCGCAAGCCGTCAGTGACGAGTACCTTGATGTACGGCTCGGTGCAGACACCGGCCCTTTCTCAACCCACGACTACCGAATGCAGTTGCAAGCCATCCCGCTGGCCGATGGCAGCAAGACTTTTTTGCACCTGCGCTATTCGTATGGCTACGGCCTGGCCGCCAAGCTGGCCATGCAAGGCTATCTGGCGACGCTCGGCGCCGGCAAGGTGGGCTTCACAAAGAACGGCAGCTCGGGTTACATCGGCGGCCTGCGCGGTGCGATCGAGCGCAACACGATGCGCTACTACCTGGCCATTGACGCCTACCTCGCGTCACCGGGCGCTCAGCAGCGCGCCCGCAGGCTGGAAACCTGGTTCACGGCCACCGAGCTGTACGCCAAGCAGCTGCATGAGGTGGAGCGTGCGGACTACCTCGTGATGAAACAAAACGAGTTCCGGCGCTCGAATGGCGCGAGCCTCTAGGCCAGGATGGCCGCGATGCGCCCGATCGACCAATAGGCCGCGATGCCTCCCATGCCATACAGCACCGGCGTGCGAGCGCGTGCCGTGGCGGGCCAGCGAGCCAACGCCATCGCGATCAACCAGGCCACCAGCACCACAAAAAGCTGACCCAGCTCCACGCCGACGTTGAAGGTGACCAGCGCCACCGCCAGGTGGTTGTCGGGCAAGCCGATCTGTTTGAGTGCACCGGCAAAACCCAGCCCGTGTATCAGGCCGAACAAAAACGCCACCAGCGCAGGCCAGCGGCGTGACAGGGTCTGCTGCTTGTTCAGCGCCTCGCCCGCCACCAGCATGATCGACAGCGCGATGGTGGCCTCCACCGGCGGTGAGCTCAGCACCAGCCAGCCCAGCGCGCTGAGCGCCAGCGTCACGCTGTGCGCGAGCGTGAAGGCGGTGATCGTCCAGACCAGCCGGCGGTTGAAGCCGACAAGGAACAACAACCCCAGCACGAACAGCAGGTGGTCGAATCCCGCCAGGATGTGCTCGACGCCGAGCAGCGAGTAGGCCGTGGCGATCTCGCCCATGCCGCGCTGGTCGTCCGCCGAGCCGAACACCTGCACCGAAGGCTGGCCCCCTGTCAGCGTGTAGACGCGCATCTGGCCGTCGAGCCAGAACACCTTGACGAGCACCGCCGAGAAGCGCTTGCCCACACCCTCCATGCCGAGCTGGCCGCGCAGGCCAGCCTCGCCACAGCGCAACACGCCGGCGTCGTCGCGGCAACCCTCGGGCCACACCGGCCGCAGCGCGCTTTCACCCGTTCGGCTGCCCGCCGTCCACTGCCAGACAAACTCGGATGGTGTGGCCTGCCGAAGCTCCATCTCGGCCATGCTGATCTCGTGCGCCGAGGCCGTGGTCGCCCCGAACGTCAACACCGCCAGCACCGCCAGCACCGCCAGAAACCACCTGTGCCACCACCTGCTCACTGGGGAACCTTCGTCCTGCGCACTCCGGTATTCGCTCTTGGGGCGGCCCGGCGAGCTCATGGCGCGCTGACCTCGGTCTTGACCGTGTACTTTTTCGCCAACACGCGCACGGCTGCAGAGCGCTGCTCAGCCATGACGGAGTCGGTCCAATCTTGCAAGACCACGCCGCGCAAGGCATCGAACGCGGCCGGCTTGGCCGGTGCCGCCGCTTCGAGCCGCATCACGCGCCAGCCATCGCCATGCCGCAGCGCGCGCCACTCACCGATTGGCAGAGCCTCCAGCGCCTGGGTGAATTCGGGGCCGTAGCTCTGCACGATGTTCGGGCGCGGCCGCGCCTTGAAGAGCCGCAGGCCGGCCTTGGCGTCGCCCGGCGAACCAGCGTTCAATGCCGCCGCAAAGCTCGTCGCCGCCGCCTCGGAGGCATCACCGTCGAGCACCGCCTCCGAGAAGTCGTAGCGTGCCGGTTCGTCGTATTTGATGCGATTCTGTTCGAACCAGGTGCGCAGCACGGTGTCGTCAACCGGCGGCCGCTTGAGGCCGGCGTTGATCATCGACAAGGCTTTGAAGATCACGCGGTCCTTGATGGCCTTGTCGCCCTTGTCCATCTGCAGCGCGAGGCCCTCGCGGTACAGCACCTCGTTGTCGAGCCACACACGGCGCAGCGCGTAGAGCTCGTCGGGGTTGGGCTCGCGGCCACGGGCTTCCTTGAACACCTTCAGCGCCTCTTTGTCCACCGCCTCGTCGATGACGATCACCCGCTCATCGTTGGCGTTGCCGTTGACAGCGTGGTCGAGCGCAAACAAGGCTGCGCCGAGCAGAATGAAGTGCAGCAGCGGCTCGCGCAGCCAAGTGGGGATCGAAGTGGAAGGTGTCGAAGAAGGCATGGCAACTCAGGGAACCAGAAGCGACAAAGCGCCGCGCGTTGCCGCACGGCGCCAAAAGAGAAGAGAACGAGGGCTTACTTGCCCTTGGCCACCAGCGGTGCGCGATCAGACTTCACGCCCGCCACCACGCTCCCACCCTCGACCTCGATGAAGATCGGGTTGCTGTAGAACCACAGGTCGGCCCAGGCCGCCACGTCGAAAGCCATCATGCGCTGGCCGTTGACCACCGGCAGGTGATTCGGGCAACCGTCGATCCGGGGCTGGTTGACGCCGGTGTAGAGGGCTGCGTTGTCGGGCACGTTGCTGCCGACGGCCTTGCAGGGAATGCGCAGCATCGAGTTGGTCGGAAATTCGATGCCGTTCGCGTTCTTGAACGCTATCTCTCCGGTGTTGGTCCACAGGTCCGACAGCGGATTGCCGGAGGCATCGGTCTCGTACGGGATACCTGCAGGCATGTTGCTGCCGCGAAGCCGCATGTACTGCGAAGCCGTCACGCCCTTCAGCCGGAAGGTCATGCGCTTGACCTCGATATTGCCCGGCGCAGCAGACCAAGTGGCCTGGTTGAATGTCCGCAACACCGCGGCACTCTCGTTCTTGGCCGCCGCCGGCACGCTGGCGAGCGAGCGCAATTGCTGCGGATTGGCCATGTCGACCCAATTGTCAGGCCAAGTGCCGGCGTAGTCGCTTGCCCCAGGTTGCTTGTAGCCGCCCACCGACCCACGGATCACGTCGACGTGGTCGAGCACCGGCTCGTCCAGGGGTTGCACCAGGC
>NZ_JANOCG010000559.1:0-3747 GCF_031412075.1 Rhizobacter sp. | reverse complement strand
CACCCGGTGAGCGACATGGCGAGGCAGAGCCCGGCTTTTTCAGTGGGCCTGTGGGTCGAAGAAGCGGCGTGACAAGCCGGCACGCCCCGGGTAGTACTTGAAGAACGGCCGCGCCTCGTCGATGGTGCGCACCACCGAGGGGCGATCCATCAGGCGGTCGACGTAAGCGGCCAGACGCGTGTGTTGCGGCGCCAGTGGCACATAGGTCACGGCATAAAACAAGGCCGGCGCGGCAGCGCAATCGGCCATGCTGAACGCATCGGCAGCCACCCAGGTGCGCCCGTCCAGATGACTGTCGATCCACGCATACGCCGACAGCAAACCTTCGCGGGCGCGGGCCACGTTGATGGCGTCGCGGTCAGCCTCAGGGCGCAGCAGGTCGGCAGTGAGGGCCTGCATGGGCGTCATCACGTATTGGTCGAAGAGGCGATCCCACAGGCGCACCTGCAGCGCCGCGTCGGGGTCATGCGGGATGAGAGCACGGCCTGGGCTGGCGTGGTGGCGCTGCAGGTGCTCGATGATGATGCTCGTCTCGGGGATCGGCCGCCCTTCGTCTATCAGCAGCGGCATCTTGCCCGTGGCCCACAGCCCCACGAATGCGGATCGCTCGGCGGGGTCGCCCAGGTTCAGCAAGCGCTTGTCGACTTCGATCGCCAACTCATAGAGCGCGATCAACACCTTGTGGCAGTAGGAAGAGAGTGGGTGGTAGTGGAGCGTGAGAGATGTCATGCGGCTTGGCTGGTGTTTCCGAGCCTGGAAGATACCAACGCGACGATCTCACTGCCTACGCGCCGGGTCTGGCGCGCAGAATGCCGCATGAACATCGTTCTGCTCTGCACGGCCTTTCTGGTGATTCTTTACGCGGCATTGAGTATCAATGTCTCCAGAGTACGGCTGCAGGGTCGGGGCTCCTCGAGGGCGACCGAAGCCCAGCTCACCCAGGCCGTGCGGGCGCACGACAACGCAGCCGAATACATCCCGCTGCTGGTGGTGTTGCTGCTGTACCTGAACTCAGCAACCCCAGGGCCATGGGTCACCGCTCTCGCGGTGTTGGGCACGCTGAGTCGCGTCGTTCACGCGGCAGCCATGCTGATCGCTACCACCCTCGATCAGCGACACCGACTGCGCTTCGTCGGCGCGCTGGGCACTTACCTCACGTTGTTCGGCTTGAGCGGCGTGCTGCTGAACCACGCGTTCTGACGGCCGGGTCGTAGGCAACCGGTTGCGGGGCTACTCAGTGCTTCTCGGCAGCAGGTGTCTCGGTGTGCATGACACATTGCCAACGCGTTCCGTTCTGGATCCATGTCGAGGTGTCGTTCATCTCTTGCTCCGAGCTCTTGCCATCTCCCTTGGAGGCGACTTCCTGCTTGACGCGATAGCTCAAGATGGCCGTCGCTTCGTTCGGGAAGACAACTTCCATGTCACTCAGCTTGAAGGCGGTGACGACCATCGACCCTTGTTCCGCCATCTTGCGGTAGCCCGCGTGGTCGAATTTGATGGCGCCCTGCGAGCTGACCATGAGGGCCGGCTCGCTGAGCATCTGCAACGCGGCATCAGTGTCCTGGTCGACCATCGATTGCCAAAACCTGGTTTCGAGATCGATGAGCGTCTTGTTGGGTGTGGGCATATGAGACTCCTTCATGAAGCGAGTCTCATGGTGCTATCGGAGCGGGTCGCAGCCCATCGGACGACATTTGGTCGAGGGGTAGGTCAGCTCCTACGTGGACGGCAGGCGTTCAGAAAAGCCAAAGCAAACGGCCAAAGAAAAACGGGTTAGCACTTTCGCGCTAACCCGTTATCTTGTCTGGCGGAGTGGACGGGGCTCGAACCCGCGACCCCCGGCGTGACAGGCCGGTATTCTAACCAACTGAACTACCACTCCAGATGGCTTCTGCATCGCTGCACAAGCGCCATCAAACTTGGCGTCCCCTAGGGGATTCGAACCCCTGTAATCACCGTGAAAGGGTGGTGTCCTAGGCCTCTAGACGAAGGGGACTCAATCCTTCATGCATCTTGAACTGCGCGCCACCTCAACCCTTTCAGATTTTGGTGGAGGTAAGCGGGATCGAACCGCTGACCTCTTGCATGCCATGCAAGCGCTCTCCCAGCTGAGCTATACCCCCGTTTTTCAACAAGGCACGCTGTTCAAGCGAGACCGCGATTATAGACAGATTTTCATGCCCTCTGCAAACGCGCAAGCACGGTCTCTTTGGGGAATAGCTCGAGCACTGCATCTATCGATGGTGTCTGTGGACGACCGCACACCAGCACGCGAATGGCGTGGGCCAATTGCGGCATCTTCAGGCCGTGAGCAGCGAGTGTTTCCTTGATGGCTGCAGCAATCGCGGCCTTGTTCCACTCAGCGGCGGATAGCTTGTCGCGCAGCGTAGGCAGCGCCGGTTTCACGAGCTCGGTCACGTGCGCGGCGAGGTCATCGGCAGTGGGCTGCACGTCGGCGTAGTACATGGCGACCCAGTCGGCGAGTTCCACGGTGGTCGAGCAGCGGTCCTTGAACAGC
Organism: Rhizobacter sp.; assembly: GCF_031412075.1. Lineage (GTDB taxonomy): Bacteria > Pseudomonadota > Gammaproteobacteria > Burkholderiales > Burkholderiaceae_C > Rhizobacter. The sequence continues at coordinate 1,229 of NZ_JANOCG010000559.1, read as the reverse complement.
CCCGTCGCACGCGCCACGTTGGAGGCGACGATGCCACGGCGCTGCAGTTGCGCCGTCACCAGCTCGGCCAGGCGATCGTCAGCCAGCGTCTTGAGGTAGTGCGCGTTGACCCAGGCGAGCTTGGCGGCGTCCCATTGCGCCGGGCTCTTGGACAGGTGGCTGCCGTCGAACCACGTCACCAGTTGCTCGCGCGAGAACAGCTCTTCATCGCCATGGCTCCAGCCCAGGCGCGCCAGGTAATTGAGCATGGCCTCGGGCAAGAAGCCGTTTTCTTCATAGGCCGTGACGCTCACCGCGCCGCGGCGCTTGGAGAGCTTTTGTCCATCGTCGCCCAGGATCACCGGCACGTGGCCGAACAAGGGCAGCGGTGCCCCCAGCGCGTTGAAAATGTTGATCTGCCAGGGTGTGTTGTTGACGTGCTCGTCACCACGGAAGACATGGCTGATGCGCATGTCCCAGTCGTCCACGACCACGGCAAAGTTGTAGGTGGGCACACCGTCGGCCCGCATGATGATGAGGTCGTCGATCTCGCGGTTGGCGATGCTGATCGGGCCCTTGCACAGGTCGTCCCAGGTCACGACGCCGTCGTGCGGGTTGGCGAAGCGGATCACCGCCTGAACACCCGCCGGTGGTTCGGGCAGCGTCTTGCCAGGCGCGGGGCGCCAGCGGCCGTCGTAGTGCGTCTTCTCGCCGCGCGACTTCTGCGCCTCGCGCATCGCGTCGAGTTCTTCGGGCGTGGCGTAACAACGGTAGGCCTTGCCTTCGGTGATGAGCTGATCGACCACCGCTCGGTAGCGATCCAGGCGCTGCATCTGGTAGATCGGGCCTTCGTCGTAGTCGAGGCCGAGCCACTTCATCGACGCGAGGATCTGGTCGACTGAATCTTGCGTCGAGCGAGCGACATCGGTGTCTTCAATGCGCAGCACAAACTCGCCACCGAAGTGGCGGGCGAAGGCCCAGGAATAAAGCGCGGTGCGGGCCGTGCCCAGGTGCAGGAAGCCGGTGGGCGAAGGGGCAATGCGGGTGCGGATCTTGTTGGTCATGTGTTCAGAGAGTTGCCAGGCCGCGCAACAGATCGGCCTTCAGGTCTTCCACGTCGTCGAGGCCCACGGCCACGCGGATCATTCCCTGCGTGATGCCAGCCGCCTGACGCTGCGCTTCGGTGAGGCGGCCGTGCGAGGTGCTGGCCGGGTGGGTGATCGTGGTCTTGGTGTCGCCCAGGTTGGCGG
>NZ_JANOCG010000558.1:0-1657 GCF_031412075.1 Rhizobacter sp. | reverse complement strand
ACCATGGCCTGCCATGGTGCCGTGCGTGCCAACCGCCAGCTCACGCTGGAGGAGATGAACGCGCTGCTGCGTGACATGGAGCGCACCGAGCGCGCCGACCAATGCAACCACGGTCGGCCAACCTGGCGGCAGATCACGATGAAAGAGCTCGACGCCCTGTTTTGGCGCGGGAGGTGATGAGCCCCCCAGGCGCTTCGCTCCTGCCCCCAAGGGGCGCCGCCTGGCGGCCCGGCAAAGCCGGATCCGCGGGCGTTGCTTGATCAAACTGGAAACTTATGGATCACACCTTTCTTTCGGCCTTCATCCTGTTGCTGTTGGTGCTCGACCCGCTGGGCAGTCTGCCGATCTTCATCCCGGTGATGCGTCAGGTGGCGCCGCAGCGCCGGCGCTGGGTGGCCTTGCGTGAAGTGGGCATCGCATTCGGCGTGCTGTTCGCCTTCATGTTCCTCGGCGAAGGTTTTCTGCGCGTGATGCACCTGTCGGAGCGTTCGCTCGAAGTGGCGGGCGGCGTGATCTTGCTGATGGTCGCCATCCGCATGATCTTCAGCCACGAAGGTGGCGTGTACGGCACGCCCGAAGGCAAGGAACCGCTGATCTTCCCGCTGGCGGTGCCCTTGCTGGCCGGGCCGTCGGCGATGGCGACGGTGCTGTTGCTGGCTTCGCGCCAACCGGAGCGCATGCTGTCGTGGGTGGGTGCCTTGGCGAGTGCGATGGCGGTGTCGCTGGTCGTGCTGCTGCTGTGCGACCGCATCCGCCGCTGGGTCGGTGATTCGGTGGTCGCGGCGGTCGAGAAACTGATGGGCCTGGTGCTCACCGCCATTGCGGTCGAGATGATCCTGGCGGGGTTGAAGCGCTACTTTCTTGGCTAGCTTCTGATGGGTGGCGCACAAAGAAAAACGGCCAGTCTTTCGACTGGCCGTTTTGCTTCACGCTTGGCTAACGATCAGGAGATCAGAAGTTGTGGCGAACGCCCACCGACAGGTCGGTTTGCTTGCCGCTGGCGGTGGCGTCGACAGCGCTCACACGGATTTGGTTGACGAAGGTGAACACCTTGGTGCGCTTGCTCAAGTTGTAGTTGGCACCGACAGTGAATTGACGGGCCTTGCCTTCGTCTTCGTTGGCTCCAGGGGCGCTGCCAGCGCCGTCGATTTCGCCTGCCAGGCCGAAGGCGGCGTGCAGTTCCAGAGCACCGATGTCGTACTGACCGGACACGCGGGCGATCGTCTTCGACTTGCTGATGGATTCGTTCTTGTAGCGTTGCACGTAGCCGGTCAGCGTGAACGGCGATGCGGTGTACGAGCCGCGAATCGCGAACTGCTGGTCTTCGTTCGGAGCGCGCTCGTAGCCCAGGCCCAGGCCAAAGTTGCCGATGCTGTAGTTGATGGCCGCGTCGAGAGCATTCTTCGGCTGGGCGGCTTCGCGCAGCAGGAGAGCGACTTCAGCGGTCAGGCCAGCGATGCTGGGGGTGCGGTACGAGACCTTGTTGTTGTCGTCGTTCAGGTACTTGTAGAGCGCGTCAGACGAAGTGCCCGTGCCGTGGTTCAGCAGGTCGGTCGCGTCAGAGGTCGCGAAGTAGGCTTCGCTGGTGAAGTGACCCAGCTTGATCTGGCCGAGGTTGCTGGACAGGAACACCGAGCTTTCGCCTGCGCCGCCCCAG
>NZ_JANOCG010000557.1:0-6428 GCF_031412075.1 Rhizobacter sp. | reverse complement strand
GCGCAAAGCCGCCGCCTGGCTTGTCGCCGGCAGCGTTTTGCGCCGAGAAGTTCTCCTGGCCGGAGAACACGCCGTTCCAGGTGTGTTGGACGGGCAGCTTGGAGTTGTCGCCCCAGCCCGTCATGGCGCCGTCGGCCGAGGTGGCCACCGTGGCGCAGCCGAAGCCGGCCGAGTAGCCATTGCCGGCGTTCTTCGAGCCGGCAAGAAAGAGCACGAAGTTGCCGCCGACCAGCCCGTAGCTGCTCTTGGCGGTCGGGGCCATGCCCGAGGTGCCCACCGCACCGGCGCGCAGTGAGCCGAGGCCGGTGATGCTGAACTCGGCATGCGCCTGCAATGAAGCGGCCAGCAGCAAGGTGGCAACTGCGACCGGGCGCAGTGCGGATTGGAATGCGTTCAAGTGATGTCTCCTCAGAGTGGTTGGGTGCGGGCGTTTGGAACGTCTTGGCAGAGACGAAAGTTACGGGGCAGCACACATTAGTGCATTAGGGAAACTAATTAACGACACCAATTCCGCAATCTGGGCAAGGTCAGCGCTCGCTACAGGCCACAAGAAACAGCTCACCTGAGCGAACATTCAGTGACGATTTCTCCTGTGAAAAGCGTCTCCGGCAATGCCGTCTTGCACACCGGCTGAGGTCGAAGTGCACCCAGCGGCAACATCGACACTCGGTGCGTTTCAGTCGTCTGTTCAGCACAAACCCCTATTAAATTCGATTCACGAACTAACTAGCATCCGCCGCATTCAATCCACCGTTTGCCTTTGCCATCGCCCGATGCCTCTCCCAACCGAGCTTTCCCATGAGTGACGCCCTGCAACCCGGCCTTTTGCGCCCCGCGCCGCCGCCCACTGCGGTGCGGCGCCGCCGCATTCAGCAATGGCACTGGGCGCCCTACGTCTTCATTGCGCCGTTCTTCATTTTGTTTGCGGTGTTCGGCGTGTTCCCGTTGCTGTTCTCGATCTACCTCTCGTTCCACCAGTGGGACCCTGCCTCGGGCCTCGGTGGCATGACCTACGTCGGCTGGGAGAACTACGTCTATGCGCTGCAGGACGACTACTTCCAGAAAAGCGTCTGGAACACGGTCTGGATGGCCGTCGTCTCGGGCGTGCCGCAGCAAATGGTGGCGTTGCCGCTGGCTTTCTTTCTGCACACCGCCTTCGGGCGCTGGCGCAATGCCTTTGCCGGCGCGTACTTCTTGCCCTTCATCACCTCCACCGTGGCGATCACGATGGTATTCACCTCGATGTTCTCGCGCGATTTCGGCGTGTTCAACACGGTGCTCACCTGGCTCGGCCAGTGGCCGGTGCTGGAGTGGGTGTTCCCGCAGAAGAACATCGACTGGTTCAGCGCCGGCTACACGCGCTGGATGGTCTCGTTCGTGGTCTGGTGGCGCTACACCGGCTGGATCACGGTGCTCTACCTGGCCGCCTTGCAGACCATTCCCAAGGATTTGTACGAGGCCGCCCGGGTTGACGGCGCAAGCCGCTGGCAGCAGTTTTGGTACGTCACGATCCCGATGCTCAAGCCGATGATGTTCTTCACGGTTTCGCTCAACGTGATCGGCGGGCTGCAGCTCTTCGAAGAGCCTTTCATCATCACCAACGGCACCGGCGGCACCGGCCAGATCGGCAAGACCGCCGCCATGCACCTCTACGCCACCGCCTTTGTCGACAGCGACTTCGGTACCGCATCGGCCGTGGCCTGGCTGATGTTCATCTTCATCGCCGCCATGGCCTGGCTGAACAACAAGGCGTTCGCGCGCGGCGGGATGAAAGACTGACATGGCAGCCACCCCTCAAGCCCTCTCCCTCACTGTGCCGCGCAAGCGCAAGAGCCTCTTCAAGCGCCTGCCCAGCACCCCCATGCTGATGGGCTACCTGCTCGTCTCGCTGGGCGCGCTGGTGATGCTGATGCCGTTCTGGTTCATATTCGTGTTTGCCACGCACACCAACTCCGACATCCTCTCGGTGCCGCCGCCGATGTGGTTCGGCACGGCGTTGCCCGACAACTTGGAGACGCTCTTCCAGCGCCTGCCTTTCTTCTGGCACAACTTCGCGATGAGCCTGTACGTCTCGGGCATGACGACGGCGCTCAACCTGCTCTTTTGCAGCATGGCCGGATACGCCTTCGCGATGTACGAGTTTCGCTACAAGAAAGCGGCCTTCGCGATGGTGATGAGCACGCTCTTGCTGCCGCAGTTTCTGGGGCTGATCCCGAGTGTGCTGATCATGTCGTGGTTCGGCTGGCTCAACGAGCCGCGTGCGCTCTACGTGCCGGCCGCCTGCGTGGCCATCGGCGTGTTCATGATGAAGCAGTACATCAGCTCGGCCATCCCCAAGGAGCTGATCGAGGCGGCGCGGGTGGACGGCAGCAGCGAGTTCAGCACCTTCTTTCGCATCGTGGTGCCGCTCATCGGGCCGGCGTTCGGCACGCTCGGGCTCATCACCTTCATCGGCTCGTGGAACAACTTCATGGGCCCGCTCGTGATCATGCGCGACATGGATCGCTTCACCGTGCCGCTCGCGCTGCGTGCGCTGTCGGGCATCGGCGAGGTGCCCTGGGGCGCCATCTCGGCGGGCTCGGCGCTGGCCACGCTGCCGCTCCTGGTGATGTTCTTTTTTTCCTCGCGGCGCCTGATCGAAGGCATGACCGCAGGTGCAGTCAAGGGTTAGGGAAGAAAGGTCAAGGAGCAACACATGGCACAAGTTCGAATGAGCGGCATTCGCAAGTCCTACGACAACCACCAGATGGTGATTCAAGGCGTGGACCTGACGGTGCGCGACGGTGAGTTCATGGTCTTCGTCGGCCCCTCGGGCTGCGGCAAGAGCACCATGCTGCGCATGATCGCGGGCCTGGAGGAAATCACCGACGGTGACCTCTACGTCGGCAACGAGATTGCCAACGACCTCACACCGGTGCAGCGCGGCGTCTCGATGGTGTTCCAGAGCTACGCGCTCTATCCGCACATGACGGTCGAAGAGAACATGGGCTTCGGCCTCAAGATGGCCGGCGTCAAGAAGGCCGAGGTCAAGAAGCTGGTGGGCCAGGCGGCCGAGATGCTGCAGCTCAATGCGCTGCTCGAGCGCAAGCCCAAGGCGCTGTCGGGTGGGCAGCGCCAGCGCGTGGCCATCGGGCGCGCCATCGTGCGCAAGCCCAAGGTGTTCTTGTTCGACGAGCCGCTGTCCAACCTGGACGCCGGCCTGCGCGTGCAGATGCGCATCGAACTCGCCAAGCTGCACCAGGAGCTGGGCACCACCATGATCTACGTGACGCACGATCAGGTGGAAGCCATGACGCTCGGCGACCGCATCGCCGTTTTCAACAAGGGCGTGATCGAACAGGTGGGCACCCCGCTCAGCCTGTACGAGCGGCCGGGCAACCTCTTCGTGGCCGGCTTCCTCGGCTCGCCGACGATGAACATCCTGCCCGCCAAGGTGGTGTCGACGAACGCGACGGATCTGGTGCTGGGGGTCGAAGGCGCCGGCAGCCTGCGCCTGCCGGCCTCGAGCGCCATCGGCCTGAAGCCGGGAGCTTCCGTTTCGCTGGGTCTGCGCCCCGAGACGCTCGCCTTCACCGCCGACGGCGCTGGCCTGCGCGGCCGGGTCGACGTGGTGGAGCACCTGGGCGACAACGTGATCGCCTATGTGCGCGTGGGCAGCCTGCCCGATCTCGTGGCGGTGAAGCTGCAGGTCGGGCAAGACGCGTTGCCACGCGCCGGGGCGCAGATCGGCCTGGTGGCCGGCCTGCAGGGTGTGCACCTGTTCGACACCGCCGGCAGCGCGATCGCGCGGGCCAACGGCTGAGGCCGGGCTTCGTGAACGCGGGCCGTCGCCATCTGCTGCGCATCGGCGGCGCTGCCGCTGTGTGCGCAATGGGGTCGACGCAGGGCGTGCGCGCGGCCCCATCGCTCAAGATCGGCCTCACGCTGCCGCTGACCAGCCACTCGGCGCAGGCCGTGGTCTCGACCAGCGCGTTCTCCCCCGAGCTGGGCCAAGACTATCTCGTCGCCTTGCGCGCAGCACTGGAAGCGCAGCGCCTGCCCGCCGGCGTGGACGTGGTGGCGCTCGACGACGCGGGCCTGCCCGAGCGCGCGGCCGATAACGTGAAGCGCCTGGCCGACAGCGGCGCAGTGGCGCTCTCGGGCCTATGGACCACCGACATCGCGCGCGCCTGCATCGCGCCCCTCCAGCGCGCCGGCTTGCCCACCGTCGGCCTGCGCTCGGGCAGCCCCGAGCTGGTGTCGGCCAATGTGGCGGAGTTCTTCTTTCTCAAACCGAGCTGGGAAGACGAAGCCGCTGCACTCGCCCGTTCGTTGCAGCAGACCGGCTTCGGCAACTTCGCGGTGCTGGTGGCTGAAGGTCCCGAAGGCCAGCGCCTGCTGAAGGCCTTCACCAGCACCGGCGCCCGTGCGGTGGCCACGCAGGTGGTGGAAGAGCAGGCCGACGCGAGCGCCTTGGCGCGGCAACTTGCCGGCACGAAGGACGCGCACGCCATGCTGCTGCTGGTGCACGGGCTCGCGCTCTCCACCGCGGTGAGCGAGCTGCGCGGCCGCGACTTGCCCTTTCTGCGCCCGATCTGCACCCTGTCGACGGCGCTCACGCGCAGCCTGGTGGAGTCGCGCGACCGCCGCTACGCGGGCATGGTGGCCGCCAGCCCCTACCCCAACCCCGGCACCTGGAACATCCCGCTCGCCCGGCGCTTTCGCGACGCGATGACCGATCTCGATCTGGACCACGCCACGCGCTCGTTCTCGGCCATCGAGGGCTTCATCGCCGGCACGCTGCTGGGCCGCGCCATCGCCGCGGCCGGCGGGCGCCCCAGCCGTGAGGCCTTGGCCAACACCTTGCGCTCGCGCACCTGGGAGCTCGACGGCGTGCGCATCGCCTTCGACAAGAACCAGGTGGGCAGCCGCACGACGCAGCTCCTGGTCAAGTCGCGCGAGGACGGCCGCTTCAAAGGCTGAACCGCATTCTTTTTCGATGCCCATGACAAGGAAATCACCGTGCTTCGAGTTCTCCCCTGCGCCCTGGCGGTGCTGACCAGCATGGCTGCCGCACCCACACTCGCCGCCAAGTTCGAGCCCGCCGACGGGCAGACCATCCTCATCGTGGGCCAGGAGCGCGGTGAGATCGCCGACTACTGGCGCGAGGTCGGCCCCGCCGGTGGCTACATGCTGTACACCAGCCTCTCTTCGCTCTCGGGCATGGACTCCGACAGCCGCGGTTCGGGCTGCTCCGACAGCGGCGTGATGTCGTTTCCCGACTGGGTGAAGAACTACCCCGACACCGTCTCGCAGATCGGCCTGTACATGGTGGGCCTTTTGCCCGACGTGGCCACCGGTGACATGGACGGCAGCATCGAAGACCTGGCCGCCACCCTGCGCGCGGCCAAGCGGCCGGTGTTCCTGCGCATCGGCTACGAGTTCGACGGCCCCTGGAACCGCTACGACCCCGGCCTCTACCGCCGCGCCTTCGAGCGCATCGTGCGCATGTTCCGTGGCGAAAAACTCGAAGGCATGAAAGCCGCCATCGCGCCGGTGAACAACGTGGCCTTCGTGTGGCACTCGGCCGCCTACAACCGCTACCAGGGCGCCGCGCTGGAGGCCTGGTACCCCGGAGACGAATTCGTCGACTGGGTGGCCCTGAGCTGGTTCGCCTGGGGCCCCGACAACGACAACCGCGCCGCTGCCAAGGCGCGCGAAGAAGTGGCCGCGCTGGCGCGCGCGCGCAAGAAGCCGCTGATGATTGCCGAGGCTGCGCCCAAGCAGTATTACGAAGCCCAGCACCCAGGCTCCTGGGCCGGCTGGCACCAGCCGGTGTTCGACTGGATCACCAAGCACAACGTCAAGGCCTACAGCTACATCAACCAGGACTGGACGCGCATGCCGCAGTGGCGCAACGCGAGCTGCGGCAACGGCGTCGACTGGGGCGACACCCGCCTGCAAAAGCCGGGCAGCGTGCTGCTCGAAGGCTGGAAGAAGACGGTGGAGTCACCACGCTATTTGCGGCAAGGCCCGGCACTGATGCGTGCCATCGGCGTGAAGTAAGGCTGGCGAGCAGCCCCTGTCCAGGGCAAACACCGGACAGGGGCCACATGGGCTGCGCTCAGCGCCTGAACGCCTCCACCTTCGTCACCGTGACACCACTCTCAGCCGCCACCGTCAAGGTCTTGCTGCCCGCTGACACCCCACCGAAATCGATGGTCTGCACCGTGCCGCTGCCCGCGTTGACCGCCGCATTCGCTGACCCGCCGTTGAAGCTGGTGGTGGTGAGCTTGGAGTTGGCCGTGGAGCTGTAGCTGATGACAAAGTAGTACGAGCCCGCCGACGTGACGTTGACGGTGAAACTCTTGCTGCCGGTGAACGCGGCACTTGTCACCACACCCGGCAGGTTGCCGCCACCGCCCACCTCACCACCACCGCCGCCGCCA
>NZ_JANOCG010000556.1:0-5449 GCF_031412075.1 Rhizobacter sp. | reverse complement strand
GGTCGACATCAAGGCGCGCTTGTTTCGCAACTACCCGCTGGGTGAGGTGGGCAGCCATTTGATCGGCTACATCGGGCGCATCAACCAGGCCGAAAAAGCGGCCATGGAAGACTGGCCCGAAGAGCAGCTCGACAACTACCGTGGCACCGAATACATCGGCAAGCTCGGTGTGGAGCAGAGCTACGAGGCCGACCTGCACGGCATCACCGGTCTCGAAGAAGTCGAGACCAGCGCCGGTGGCCGCGCCGTGCGCCGCTTGAAGAGCAACCCGCCGACGCCGGGCAACAAACTGGTGATGTCGGTCGACATCCGATTGCAGGCGTTGGTCGAAGAGCTGTTTGGCGATCGGCGTGGTGCGCTGGTGGCGATGGACCCGCGCAACGGTGAGATCCTCGCCTTCGTCAGCAAGCCCACCTTCGACCCCAACCTGTTTGTCGACGGCATCGACTCGGAGTCGTGGCGCGAGCTCAACGAATCCATCGACAAGCCGCTGCTCAACCGCGCCCTGCGTGGCACCTACCCGCCCGGCTCCACCTTCAAGCCCTTCATGGCCATGGCCGCGCTCAACACCGGCAAGCGCAGCGCCACACAAGTGATCCACGACGGCGGCACTTTCCAGTTCGGCAACCACACCTTCCGCAGCCACGGCGATGGCGGGCTCGGCCCGGTCGACATGGTCAAGGCGATTGCACTGTCCAGCAACGTGTACTTCTATTCGCTGGCCAACGAACTCGGGGTCGACACCATCCACGATCAGCTCCGACCCTTCGGCTTCGGCCGCAAGACCGGCATCGACATCGACGGCGAAGTGACCGGCCTGCTGCCCTCCACCGCCTGGAAAGCACGCGCCTACAAGAAGCCCGAGCAACAGAAGTGGTACGCCGGCGAAACCATCTCCTTGGGCATCGGCCAGGGCTACAACAACTTCACCATGTTGCAGCTGGCAAGCGCCGTGTCCACGCTCGTGAGCGGCGGCGAGCGCTACAAGCCGCGCCTGGTGCGCGAGGTCGAAGACGTGGTCACGCGCGAGCGGCGCCAGGTGGCGCATGACGCGCTGGAGTCGCTGCTGCTCAAGCCCGAGCACGTCAAGGTCATCCTGCAGGGCATGCAGCAGGTCACACAAGGTGGCACCGGCACGCGGGTGTTTGCCGGCACGCCGTATGTGAGCGGTGGCAAGACCGGCACCGCGCAGGCCGTGGGCGTGCGCGCCAACGAGAAGTACAACGCCAGCAAGCTCGAAGAGCACAAGCGTGACCACGCGCTCTACATCGCCTTTGCGCCGGTTGAAACACCCACCATCGCGCTGGCGGTGGTGGTGGAGAACGCGGGCTTCGGCGCGGCCAGCGCTGCGCCGATTGCCAGGCGGGTGATGGACTACCTGCTGCTGGGCCAGTACCCGAGCGCAGAAGACATCGCGCTCACCCGCGAAGGCAAGTCGGGCGCGCCCACCGGAACGTCTCGTGCGGTCTCGGCGGTGCCGCTGCCGGGCGCAGGCGCCTACGCGGTCGGGCCCGGCAGCGGCGGCCTCAGCGCGCCGATGGTGGTGCCTTCTGCTTCGGCCGCTTCAGCGGCATCGCCCGCAGCGTCTGCGAAGGCGGCACGATGAGCGCCACCTTCGGCAAGCCGTCGTTGTGGCACCGGGTCAAGCCGGTGTTCATGGGCTTCGACGGCCCACTTGCGCTGGCGATCCTGCTGCTCGCGGTGATGGGCCTGGTCACCATGTACTCGGCCGGCTACGACCACGGCACACGCTTTGTCGACCATGGCCGCAACATGCTGCTGGCGCTCGGCATCTTGTTCGTGGTGGCGCAGATCCCGCCGCAAAAGCTGATGGGCCTGGCGGTGCCGCTGTATGCCGTGGGCGTGGCGCTGCTGATCGCGGTGGCCTTGTTCGGCGTCACCAAAAAAGGCGCCACACGCTGGCTCAACGTGGGCGTGGTGGTGCAGCCGAGCGAGGTGCTGAAGATTGCGGTGCCGCTGATGCTGGCCTGGTGGTTCCAGCGCCGCGAGGGCCAGCTGCGGGTGTCGGACTTCGTGGTGGCGCTGCTCTTGCTGGCGATCCCCGTGGGCCTGATCGTCAAGCAGCCCGACCTGGGCACGGCGATCCTGGTGCTGTCGGCCGGCCTTTACGTGATCTTCTTTGCCGGCTTGTCGTGGAAGCTGATCCTGCCGGTGCTGGCGGTGGGTGTCATCGCCATCACGGCCATGGTGCTGGCCGAAGACCGCATCTGCCAACCCGACGTGGCCTGGCCGCTCTTGCACGAATACCAGAAGAACCGTGTCTGCACCCTGCTCGACCCGACCACCGACCCCTTGGGCAAGGGCTTTCACATCATCCAGGGCATGATCGCCATCGGCTCGGGCGGGATGTCGGGCAAGGGCTTCATGAAGGGCACGCAGACGCACCTGGAGTTCATCCCCGAGCGCACCACCGACTTCATCTTTGCCGCCTTCTCCGAAGAGTTCGGCCTGATGGGTTGCCTGGCGCTGCTGGCGGGTTTCATCTTCCTGATCTACCGCGGCCTGATGATCGCGGCCGAAGCGCCGACCTTGTTTGCGCGCCTGCTGGCCGGCGCCATCACGCTGAGCTTTTTCACCTACGCCTTCGTCAACATGGGCATGGTGAGTGGCATCTTGCCGGTGGTGGGGGTGCCGCTGCCCTTCATCAGCTATGGGGGCACGGCCATGGTCACGCTCGGGCTCGGCCTGGGCATCTTGATGTCGATCTCCAAGAGCCGGCGCTACATGCAGCGGTAAGCTGCGGCGCATGGACACACCCCAAGCTGCGATACCAGCCGTCTGGCCGATCCCTCGTGTGGGTGTGATCGGCGTGGGCAACATGGGCGGCGCGATGGCCGCGCGCCTGCTGTCACAGGGTTACCTGGTGGCGGTGCACGACATCGATTCGCAACGCGAAGCACAAGCCGTCAGCCTGGGTGCGATGGCTTGCGCCACGGCGACCGGCCTGGCCTCGTCGAGCGACGTGGTGATCGTGGCGGTGGTCGATGCCGCGCAAACACAGGCGGTGCTGTTCGGCCCGCACGGCGCGGCGGCTTCGCTCGCGCCGGGTTCGCTGGTGATGTTGTGCCCGACCATCGCGCCGGCCGACACCGAACGCCTGGTGCAAGGCCTCGCACAACAGGGCCTCGACTGGCTCGACGCCCCCATGTCCGGTGGCCCCGACCGGGCACGTGACGGCAGCATGAGCCTGATGCTCGCCTGCCCGAACGCGGCGCTCGACAAACACCGCGCCTTGATCGAAGTGCTGTCGTCCAAGGTATTCCACATCAGCGAGCGGCCCGGTGATGGCGCACGCACCAAGCTCGTCAACAACCTGGTCGCCGGCATCAACCTGGCCGCGGCCGCCGAAGCGTTGGCGCTGGCCGAGCGCTTGGGTTTGAACCTGCCGCGCACGCTGGCGGTGATGGAGCAGAGCAGCGGCCAGAGCTGGATCGGCAGCGACCGCATGCGCCGCGCCTTGCTCGGCGACTACCTGCCGCGCGCCCACACCAGCCTGCTCAACAAAGACACCCACCTCGCGGTCGGCATGGCGCAGCAGGCCGGCTTCGAGACGGCGCTGGGCCAGCAAGCCGCCGCGCTGTTTGCGCGCGCGTGTGAGAACGGGCTGGCAGGCATGGACGACGCGAGCGTGTTCGAGTTGCTGCGCCGGCGTTGAGCCGAGAGGACTGGGCGCTCTGATTTCTGGCTCCGTTCGCCCTGAGCCTGTCGAAGGGTGCGCTGTGCACTGAGCTGGCTCCCTTCGACAAGCTCAGGGCGATCGGGAATACAGGCTCAGCCCGAACGGAAGTTGCGCTGGCGTGTGACCCGCCGGTGTGTGGCCCGTGCCGCCGGCACCCAGCCCAGGCGCCACCAGCGGGCGCACATGATCAGGCCGCGCACCCACTCGTCGGCGGCGTAGGCGATCCACACACCGACCAGGCCAAGGTCGAACACGACCCCCAACAACCAGGCGCCGCCCGCCATCACAAAGACCATCGACGCCGCACCCGCCACCACCGGAAAGCGCGCGTCGCCGGTGGCGCGCAGCGCGTTGATCACCACCAGGTTGAAGGTGCGCCCGGGTTCCAGCAGCACCGTGATCCACAACAGCGTGGTGGCCTGCTGGATGATGTGCGGGTCGTGGGTGAAGAGCTGCAGCGTCCACGGTGCCGTGATCGCGGCGGTGAGCGACACGCCGGTGGACACCAGCAGCCCCCAGCGCAGGCTCTTGCGCACCAGGCGGTGCGCCTCGTGCAGCTGGCGCGCGCCCACCAGGTGACCGACCAGGATCTCGCTCGCAAAGCCCACCGCCAAGCCAAACACCAAGATGAAATACATCACCTGCATGGTGTAGCTGTGCACCGCCAGGGCATCGGCGCCCATGCGTGCCACCAGGGCGACGGTGACCATCAGCGCCAGCCGGTAGGCGATGTTTTCGGCCGCGCCGGGCAGGCCAATGTGCAGCGCCGGGCCGAGGCTCTTCCAGCGCATGCGCCACCAGTCGTGGGCGTGTGGCACCAGCTGCAGCCGCCAGCGCCACAGCCACAAGTGGAACGCGACCCCAAAGGCGCGGCTGATGGCGGCCGCCACCGCAAAACCGGCCAGACCCAGTGCGGGCAGTGGGCCGAGGCCGGCCATCAGCGGCCAGCAGATCGCCAGGTGCAGGCTGTGCATGGCGATCATGTTGAGCAGCGTGTCGCGGGTGTGCATGTGGGCGCGCATCACCGCGCCCATGCTGGCGTTGAAGGCATCGAGCGCGAGTGAGATGGAGAGCACCGGCAGGTAAGGCTCGGCCAGCGGCATCACGTTGTCGGGTGCGTTCAGCAGGCGCAACAAGGGCCCGGCGAGCAGCGCCACCGCCGCACCAGCCCCCAGGCCGAGCCAGGTGCTGGCGCCGAGCGACGCGCGGGCTGTGTCGTCAGCGCCTGCGCGGTTGCCGGCGCCGAGGTTCTGCGTGATGACCACGCTCACGCCCATGCTGATGATGCGAAACAGCAGGAAGAACGAGGCCTGCACATGGTTGGAGAGTGCAAACGCGCCCGAGGCGGTGTCCGACATGCGCGAGGCCAGCCACAGGCCGACCAGGCCCACCACCAGGCCGAGCACCAGCTCGGCGAACAGCGGCCAGGTCAACGCGACCAGGCTGGGGCGGGGCGGCGTGTTCATGCCTTGCGCCGCCGTGGGCGTTTGAGGAACTCGTCCTCCACGTCGATCGTGGCGCGCACGCCGATGTCGCCCTTGTGCTGGGCCAGCCAGCGGTCGGCGGCGCCGCGACCCATCTCGAACAGGCCCTCCAGGAACGCGCGGTCGGTGTCGAACTTGGAGTTGGCCCCCAGCGGCGCGAGGCCGGCGTCGTCGGCCACCATGTGCAGGCGCAGGTGCTTGTAGCCGTCGGGCAGCGCCACGCCCTGCTCGATCAAGCGCTGCACGAAGCCGATGGCGCGCATCT
>NZ_JANOCG010000555.1:0-8731 GCF_031412075.1 Rhizobacter sp. | reverse complement strand
CCGGCGGTGAAGAGCGACAGCAGCACGATGATTTCGGTCATGTGCTCGAGCAGCTTCGCGTTGTCGAAAGGGGTGGGTGCAGCGAGCGCCAGGCCCAGGGGCCCGAGGGCCAGGCCCGCCAGCAGGTAGAGCATGGAGGTGCTGACGGGCATGCGCGACAGCATCGACCCGCTCAGCGCCATCACCACCAGGATCGCGCCGCCCAGTGTGAGCCAGAGTGCAAAAGTCATTCGGCAGGATACGCTGGCCCAGTGCTACTTGGGTGCCAGCACCTTCGACAGGTTGATTTCACCCTTGGACTCGAAGCGCATGCCCCCCCACCCGGTGCTCGAGAGGCGCCCGCGCAGCGTGTAGTCTGCGGCGGGTCTGTCGGGGCTGGTGGCCACACCGATGAGCTGTCGCAGCGCCGCCAGCGCCGAGACCGACACCGGCACGGTGATCACCGTTTCGCCAAAGCGCGGCACGCTGCCACGCTCTGCGCTCACGCCGGTGGCAAAACTGTTGCCGCGCAGGTCGAGCGCGATCGAGACGCCGTCGAAATCGAGCGCCACGTCGTTGGGGTTTTGCACGCGCAGCTTCACCGCCATGCGAATCTCCATGCCCTCGCCGGGCAGCGGGTCGATACCGACCAGGTTGACCTGGATCGGCTCGCGCAGCCCCAGGCTGGCGCAGCCCCCCATCAGCCAGATCACGGCCAACACACCCACCCATCGCCACCACCTGCGCCTGTTCATGCGAGCTCCTCGCGTTGCCACCGCCGTGAGTCTATTGAGCTTTGCGCAGCCCGGCAGACTACAGTCGCGCCCATGAGTTACGAACTGCATTACTGGCCCACCATCCAGGGCCGCGGCGAATTTGTGCGGCTGGCGCTGGAGGCCGCGGGTGCGCCCTACATCGACGTGGCCCGCGTTGAAGGCAAGGCGGGGCAGGGCGTGCCCGCCATGCTGGGCTACATGGAAGGCGCACACGAGGTGCACCCGCCGTTCGCGCCGCCCTTTTTGAAAGACGGCGCCGTGCTCGTGGGGCAAACGGCCGCCATCCTCCACTACCTCGGGCCTACGCTGAAGCTGGTGGCCCGCAGCGAGCAGGCGAGGGCCTGGACGCAGCAGATCCAGCTCACCATCTGCGACATGGTGACCGAGGCGCACGACACGCACCATCCGATCAGCGTGGGCCTGTATTACGAAGACCAGAAGCCGGAAGCCTTGCGCCGCGCTCAGGCCTTTTGCCGCGAGCGCATGCCGAAGTTCTTGCAGTGGTTCGAGGCCATCGTGTCGCGCAACACGGGTGGGCCGCGCTACCTGGTGGGCGGCAAGCTGAGTTATGCCGACCTGTCGCTGTTTCAGCTGATCGAGGGCCTGCGCTACGCGTTTCCAAACGCGGCCCAGCGTGTGTTGGCCAAGACGCCCCTCATCGTCGACCTGCACGACCGCGTGGCCGCGTTGCCGCGGGTGGCGGCTTACCTGCGCAGCGAGCGGCGCATAACGTTCAATGAAGAAGGCATTTTTCGCCGCTACCCGGAGCTCGACCAGCCGCCATGAAAGCACCCGCAAGACTGCAATCCCTGATCGAAGAAGGCCTCATCGACACGGTGGTGCGCCAGCTCATGAGCGGCAAAGAGGCCATGGTCTTCGTGGTGCGCAGTGGCGGCCACACCTTGTGCGCCAAGGTCTACAAGGAAGCCACCCACCGCAGCTTTCGCCAAGCGGTCGATTACACCGAGAACCGCAAGGTCAAGAACAGCCGGCAGGCGCGCGCCATGGCCAAGGGCACGCGCTTTGGCCGCGAGGCCCAAGAGGCCGCCTGGCAGAGCGCCGAGGTCGACGCGCTCTACCGCCTCGCCGCAGCCGGTGTGCGTGTGCCCAAGCCTCACAACTTCTACGACGGTGTGCTGCTGATGGAACTGGTGGCCGACGAAGGCGGTGATGCCGCACCGCGGCTCAACGACGTGGTGTTCACGCACGAGCAGGCGCTGGCCCACCACGCCACGCTGCTCACCGAGGTGGTGCGCATGTTGTGCGCGGGGGTCGTGCACGGTGACTTATCGGAGTTCAACATCCTGCTCGCCGCCGATGGGCCGGTGATCATCGACCTGCCACAGGCGGTGGACGCCGCGGGCAACAACCACGCGAGCCGCATGCTGCTGCGCGACGTGGCCAACCTGCGCGGCTTCTTCGGCCGCTTTGCGCCCGAGCTGCTGCCGACTCAATATGGCCCCGAGATCTGGGATCTGTACCAGCGCGGCATGCTGAGTGTGGATACGCCGCTCACCGGCCGCTACGAGCACCGCGCTGGCGCGGTCGACCTGGCCAGCGTGATGCGCGAGATCGACGATGCGCGCGCCGAAGAGGCTGCACGCATCGTGCGCATGAAAACCGTGCAGTGACATCGGGCCGAGGCCGCGTAGGCGGCCGAAGCAAGACCCTTCTGCACGCCCGGCCTTGCAAGTGGCCGGTCAACCACCCTGAGATTGCCCGCGTTGAACGGTTCACCAAGCAACTACAAGGTGGGTCGACCATGCCACATCAGCTGCACCACGGGTCTCCATCCAAACCGGCGACGCGATGGAACTTCCGACAACTCACTCCGCTCGTCTGCGCGCTCGCTGTCGCCTTCGCCGTCGCGCTGCCCAGTGCCGCGAAAGAAGTAGAGATTGTTGGAATGAGCACCTTCAAGCCCTTGACACCCGATCGGCTGGCGAAGCTGCCGCAAGGTGCGGTGTTCTCTGCAGCTGATCTATCTTCCGGCGCGTTGTCGTTTCGCGTGCGCTATGAAGACAGCACACAAGACACCGACCCTGACTTCTATGTGGGTCGCTTTGACCGCGCGGTTCGTGAAGTCCAGTTGACCGTGGGTTCGACCACGATTGCCCTGCCTGCTGAAAACGTCGAACTGGTGGTGAGCGACGGTGGCCTTGGCTTTCCTGAGCGCGAATCGGTGCGGGTGAAATCGTGGCTGGCCACACCTTCGGGGATCGTGCGCTTCAGCTGGATTCAAAGTAACCAGGCAAGCGATCGCAAAGACCTGCGTGGTGCGCCGGGGTCGCTGGCGGGTGATGCTCTTCCTGAGCAAACAGTTTTCGCCAATCTCGCCGCCACAAATCGCTTCGACAAATTCGTTGTTCTCGAGTTGAGCGCTCCGGCCCAGGCGCTGCCGCTCGTTTACGTGAGCACATCGAAAGTCACCGTGGCTGCACAAGCCGATGCAAGGAGTCGACCATGATGACGCGGCGTTTTGTTCTTCCCATGCGCCGTGCAGCCGCGGCTGCTGTTCTTGCCTTGGTCGCTGGCATTTCCGGTTGTGGCGGCGGCGCCGAGGTGGTGGTCGTGGCCCCACCACCGCCACCTTCGCCCGTCATTGCTCATCTGGACATTGCGCTCACGCGTGTGGGCCCCGAGGCCGTTCAGGTCGACTGGAGCGATGACCCTGAAGCTGCGAGCTTCGTGGTGCGCCGCGGCGGCCGCACGCTGGCGCAGGTCGATGCGCTCAGCTTGGTCGACGCCTCGGTCCAGTTCGATGGCTACTACTGCTATGACGTCGCCGGCTACGACTCAGGCGGCGACTTGGTGTCCTACAGCGACACCGTCTGCATCACCATCTTTTGAACTATCACCACGCATGGCTCACCGCGAGCCCTGCGAAGGTGACACCGCCAAAAGTCTCGCTGCGGGTGCGCCCCAGCGTGGGCGTGACGGTCCATTGCGGTGACAGATAAAGCGCGGCCTTGAGTTGAAATGTGCGCACCGTTGCGGGCTCGTCGAGCACGCGGTCGGCGATGAAATCACCCGACACTGTCATGGCGTCGAACCGATAACTCCCGCCCACCCTGCTGCTGCGGTTCAGCGCCATTTCGTCGCGGGATACAAAGGACGGGCTGGCCTGCGGTAGCGCTTGCGACAACAGCGACGTGCTGCCACCCGTGCTGGCTCCGTTCTGTTGCGTCGAAACGCGGTAGTCGTAGTGCATGGTGGCGGCGTAGACCGTGAACTTGCTTGTCAGCTGCACGTTGCCGTGTACGCCGAAGCCGCTGCCCTTCAATTGCTGCAAGACCGGAACGGTCGCGGTACCCGAGGGGGGCGTCGGTGTCGTCACAGTTCCGGCGAGGCGCGCGTCGCGGTGGTGACCATCGAGTCCCAAGCCGAACTGCTCACCACGCCACTCCAGTACACCGTCCCAGTCGGTCTGGCGGAAGTCGCTCCCGCCGCTGCGATGGGTCGCAACCAGCGATGCCTGCCAGTGCTTGCCGATGTAGCCGGCGCCTGCACTGGCCACACTCGCCCGTCGCGCAGTGGAGGTCTGCTCTTGGCGGGTCTGGCCGCCACCCAACTGCACCCAAGCGCGCTCACCAACCGGCAGCGACAGCAAGCCCATCACCGCCTGCCCGTGCTGGGCATCGCGTTGCAGGCTCGCTGCGACGTAGCGCATGTCGGCGTTGGTTGCCGTGGTGTCATTGCGCTCGCTACCCAATGCGGCGCTGGAGGCAAGCAGTGCGAAACAGGCAAGGCCGCAAGCGGACCGGGGCGGGAAGGTGCTCATGTTGCGATGACGAGAGAGTGGGAGATTCGAAACTTGGAAGCAGGCCCTGACGCATGCACGTCAGGGCCTGGGCCCATCAACGGCCCACGCTGGCGTCGCCCGAGACCGAGGCATTCACCGATCGGTCGGTGCGCGATGCGTTCGCAGAACCCGACGCCGACGCATTGCCGCGCGGCGTGTTGCCGGTGGCGCTGGCGCGCGCAGCCGCGTTGGAATCGCTTTGCATCTGGCCGGCAGTGCCGGTGACTGCAGCCTTGGCGTTGCCCGCTTGTCCGCGCACTTGGTCGGCGCCTTGGCGCAGCTTGTCGTCAGCGCTGGCCTTGGCGGATGCGGCCTGATCCACCGCGGTGTCGCGGCCCGCTTGTGCGCTGGCGTCGGCATCGGCCTTGACCTGAGCGCCCTTGGCGGTGGCAGCGTCTTTGGCCTGGCCCACCTGGCCGGTTGCGGCGCCGGTCGCGTCGCGCAGTTTGTCGCCGCTGGGCGACGCCACCGCATCGCGTTGGATGCCGACGCGGGACTGACCACCGATGTCGAGGCTGCGCGGGCTGACCGTCGCGCCGAGAGTTGAGCTAGCACCACCCAGCACGCCGGCATGGGCCGCCGAAGCGGCAAGGCAGGCTGCCAGCGTTGCGAGCTTGAGAGCGGGGCGCGAATTGAAAACTTGCGTGGTCATGAGTGATCTCCTTGAACTGTGGGGAGGGCCGGCCCGTCCGACCCTCTTGCTCAGTACAACGAGGCCCGAGGCCCGATCCATCCCAACTATTTTGTAACGGTGATGGCTTGCACAGAGTGAAAGCGCGTCACGGGCGCCGCGCGGAAACGCGCTCCGGCAATGTCCTGGCCGACTCGCCGACCAAGCCGTGCCCGAACACGTCGTCGCGGCCAGCGTCACCGAGATCGGTGGCATTGCGCTCCAGGCGCTGCAGGGCCGCGGCCGCGGATGGTGTGTCGGGTTCGCGGAGGGTTTCAGCCAGCAGCCCCGCGACGATGGGGGCGGCGAACGAGGTGCCACGCGCCACCACGTAGCCGCCGCCTACGCGGGCAACGGCGACCTCGGCGCCGGGCGCCGACAAGATCACTTGCCGACCCTGGGCGGCTTCGGGCAGCGCGCGGCGTTTCGGCGTGACCCCGCTGACTCCGACCACGCCTGCATACGAAGCGGGGTACAAGGCCGGTGCGCCGGGCCCGTCATTGCCGACCGCCGCCACCACCAGGTGGCCACGACGGATCACCGCCTGCGTGGCTTTGTCGAGCAGGGCATTCGGTGGGCCGACCAGGCTGATGTTGATGACCGGTACCCGCTCGCGCGCCATCCAGGCCAACGCCCGCGCGACGTCTTCGGCCGCACCGCCGTCGGGCTGGTCGCAATAGATGTCGGCTGCAAAAAGCTCGGCCGTGGGTGCCACGCCAGCGAAGGCGCCGTCCCGCCCCACCAGCAGCGAGGCCACTGCCGTGCCGTGCGGGCTGGGCAGCTGCCGGCCGTCGCACCCCTGGCTGTGGATGCGCGCCTGCGCCAGCGCCGGGTGGCGGTGGTCGATGCCGCCATCGATCAAGCCCACACGCCGCTGCGATGCGCGTGACGGCGCCGAGTGCGCCGCTTGGCCGCGGCCCGTTTCACCGCCGCGCAGGTACAAATGGTTGAAGTCGACAACGGCATCGGGTTCGATGGCGCGCAGCCGCTGGGCGGCCTCCGAGAGCGCTTCACCGTCGGGCGCACGCAAGACCACCTGGCGCAGATCGAGCTCGCTCAAAACTTGTTCACGAAGCAGCGTGAAGCCCTGCGCAAGGGCGGCCCGCAACGCAGGCTGCGACGGTGCCAGCCAGATCAGCTCGCCGCGGCGCACTGGGTGCCCGGCGGAGTCGGCCTCGATTCGGTCGGGGTGGCGCCGCAGCAGATCTCGCTGGGTGTTCAGCCGCAGCTCTTGCAGCGGCACCACTTGCCGCAGCGTCTCTTGCACCGCGGGCTGCTGCTGCAGTCGCCCGCCACCCGGCAAACTAACCGAAGGCAGGCGCAGCTGGGCCGCAGCAGGCTCGGCGCACACAAGCATGGCGGCACCGAGCCAGCTGGCAAAACGAGCTGCGTGCCAGCGGCGGCGTGTGGAGGAGTTGGCGAGCGTTTTCATCATCTGTGAGGATAACGAACGGCAAGTGGAAGAAAATCCGCCACCCACTCGTTGTCCCCCATAGATGGTGAACTCTGTAACGGATGTGCGAACCCAGATCGCGGCCCTGTTGCCGCGGCTGCGGCGCTTTGGGCGCACGCTGGCCCACACACGCGAGGACGCCGATGACCTGGTGCAGATGGCGCTCGAGAAGGCCCTCACACGCACCGACCAGTGGACGCCTGGTACGCGTCTGGACAGCTGGATGTTCAGGATCATGCAAACAACGTGGATCGACGAGCTCCGCGCCCGAGAACGGCGCAGCCAGACATTTGTTTCCGAAGAGGAGGGCGAGCACGTCGGCGTGGCCAGCAACGACGCGCAGGTCGATGCGATGGCCGTGCGCAAGGCGATCGCCCAGCTCGGCGACGACCAGCGCGCCGTCGTGGGCCTGGTGATGGTGGAGGGCTTGTCTTACCAAGAAGCCGCCGGCGTGCTTGATATTCCCGTCGGCACGCTCACCAGCCGCCTGGCCCGTGCACGCGAAACGCTGCAGACACTGCTCGGAGGCACACATGAGATGGACCGATGAAGAACTGACGGCCTATGCCGATGGCGAGCTCACCGGCGAGCGCCGGCTTGCTCTGGACGAGGCCCTGAGGCACGACGCGCAGCTGCAGGGTCGAGTTCGCACATTGCAGGCCCAGCGGCAGCGGATCTCGGCAGCGTTTGCCAGCGTGCTGGCAGAGCCGGTGCCCGAGCGGCTCACGGCCCTGCTGGCGGCACCTGCCACCGAAGCCACACCGCCGCCGGTGGTCGACCTGGCAGCCGAGCGGGAACGACGCACGGTGCGGCGCAGCGCCCCCAGCTGGGCGCAGTGGGGCGGCATGGCGGCCAGCGTGGCGCTGGGGGTGGCGATCGGCATGCAGATCAGCGGGCTGGGCACGCCAGTTGCCAACGACGCGCTGGTGAGTGAGGCCGGCGGCAAGCTGGTGGCCGGCGGTCCACTGGCGCAAGCGCTCAATGCGCAGCTTGCGAGCGACGCCGCCGCCGCAGGCTCGGCAGCGCCGGTGATGGTGCCGGTGAGTTTCATCGACAAAGACGGCCAGTACTGCCGCGCATTCAGCACCGAACGCATGGCCGGGCTCGCCTGCCGCGAAGCCGCGCAGTGGACCATTCAAACTGCAAGCGGCGCTGAGCGGGCCGCGTCGGGTGAGATGCGTCAGGCCAGCAGCCCGCTGCCGCGTGCTGTGCTCGAAGCAGTCGACGCACGCGCGGCCGGCAACGCGCTGAGCTCGGCGCAAGAACGTCAGGCGCGAGATCGTGGTTGGGTTCGTTAGGTGAGGCGAGACGGCCTGACACTTCCTGCGTTCAGGCTTATCTGACGCGCAAACAAGCACAGATGAAAAGCTTCGTTCACGGCACATAGGCTGCTGCGTATCGTGCACTTCATCGGCCTGTCATCACAGGCCCTGAGGGAGCACACAGATGAATGTCGTCTTACTGGCGGGCAGCCCGTCTTCGCCGTCTCGGTCGCACGCGTTGCTGACCCATTTGCAGCATGAGCTGCGCCGCGCCGATGCGCTGTGCCACACGCTGCTGCTGCGCGACTTGCCGGCCCAGGCCTTGTTGCAGGCCGATGTGGCGCATGCGGACTTGCAGGCCGCGTTTCAGCGAGTGCGTGACGCCGATGTGGTGGTGATCGCCACCCCCATCTACAAGGCGGCCTACAGCGGCCTGCTCAAAACATTCCTGGATCTGTTGCCGCAAGACGGCCTGGCCGGCAAGGCTGTGCTGCCGCTGGCCACCGGGGGCAGCATCGCCCACCTGCTGGCGATCGACTACGCCTTGAAGCCGGTGTTGCATGCACTCGGCGCGCGCCACATCGCCGACGCGGTGTTCGTGGCCGACCCTCAAGCGCGATTGCAAGCCGGCGGCCGCTACGAGTTTGACCCCGCCGTGATCGAGCGGCTCGACCGCGCGGTGCTCGGCGTCCTGGAGCTTTCGCCGCGCTCACGGCGCAACGCACTCACCTCAGAAATCTCCTGACTGCAAACCCCTCGA
This sequence comes from Rhizobacter sp., assembly GCF_031412075.1. Classification (GTDB taxonomy): domain Bacteria; phylum Pseudomonadota; class Gammaproteobacteria; order Burkholderiales; family Burkholderiaceae_C; genus Rhizobacter. The sequence continues at coordinate 29 of NZ_JANOCG010000555.1, read as the reverse complement.
CTCACCAGAAAAGAAAGCCCCATCACCAT
>NZ_JANOCG010000554.1:0-2075 GCF_031412075.1 Rhizobacter sp. | reverse complement strand
CGATTGCGCGAAGAGCTTGCGGATCTCGTCGAAGGCACCCACGTAGCTGGCCGGGTTGGAGCGCGCGGTCTTGCCGATGGGCGACTGGTCGACGAACACGGCTTCACTCAACCAATCGGCGCCGAGCAGGCGATCGAACTCGCCGGGGGTTTCGGTCGGCTTGCCGAAGTGGCGGGCGAGCGCGGGGAAGAGCACGTCTTGCATCAGCGTGCTCTTGCCCGAGCCCGATACGCCGGTCACGCACACCAGGTGTTGCAGCGGGAACTCGACGGTCACGTTCTTCAGGTTGTGATCGCGGGCACCTTCGAGGATGAGCTTGGGTGTCTTGTCGGTCACCAGCCGCTTGAGGCCCATGCCGACCTGCCTGCGTGCGCCGAGATACGCCCCGGTCAGCGTGTCGGCGCTGCGAATGGCTTCGGGTGTGCCGTCGAACACGATCTGGCCACCACGCTCGCCGGGGCCGGGGCCCATGTCGATCAGGCGGTCAGCCGCCAGCATCACGGCCGGGTCGTGCTCCACCACCACCAGCGTGTTGCCGGCGTCGCGCAAGCGGTGCATGGCTTCGACGATGCGGTTCATGTCGCGCGGGTGCAGGCCGATGCTGGGCTCGTCCAACACAAACATGGTGTTGACCAGCGAGGTGCCGAGCGCGGTGGTGAGGTTGATGCGCTGCACTTCGCCACCGGAAAGCGTGCGGCTCTGGCGGTCGAGCGTGAGGTAGCCGATGCCGACGTCGCAGAGGTATTTGAGGCGCGTGCGGATTTCGTCGAGCAGCAGCTTGAGGGCGTCGTCCAACATGCCGCTGGGCAAGCTGATGCCGTCGAAGAACTTCTTGATGCGGTCGATGGGCATCAACATCAGGTCGTGGACCGTGAGGCCGGGCAGCGCTTCGAGTTGCGCACGCGACCAGTCCACGCCGCTGGGCATCACCCGCTTTTCGGGCGGCATGGCGCCGTCGGCGTCGGCCTGGGTGCCCATGCGCCACAAGAGCGCCTCGGTCTTCAGGCGCGCACCTCCGCAGGTGGGGCACGGTGTGTAGCTTCTGTACTTGGACAAGAGCACGCGGATGTGCATCTTGTAGGCCTTGGATTCGAGGTACTCGAAGAAGCGCTTCACGCCGTACCACTGCTTGCCCCACTTTCCGTTCCAGTGGGGTGAGCCGTTGATGACCCAGTCGCGCTGGGCCTCGGTGAGCTGCGACCACGCGGTGTCGCGCGGGATGCCGGCTTCGGCGCCGTAGCGCATCAGGTCGTCCTGGTTTTCTTGCCAGGCGGGGGTTTGCAAGGTCTTGATGGCGCCGGCGCGCAGGGTCTTGCGGTGGTCAGGGATCACCAGGCCGTAGTCGACACCGATCACCCGGCCGAAGCCGCGGCAGGTTTCGCAAGCGCCCATGGCGGAGTTGAAAGAGAACAGCGAGGGCTGCGGGTCTGCGTAGCGGATGTCGCTGTCGGGGCAGTGCAGGCCGGTGGAGTATCGCCAGAGGACCGCATCCCGTTCGCCCTGAGCTTGCCTGTCCTGAGCCTGTCGAAGCGGTCGAAGGGCTTCGACAGGCTCAGCCCGAACGGTGGTGTGCGGCTCGGCCCGAACGGGTTCACTTTCCAGCACGTAGATGTTGACCCGCCCACTGCCCCGCTTCAGCGCCGTCTCGATCGCCTCGACCGCACGCACCTTCTCGATGCCCTGGATGCGAAACCGATCGGCCACCACGTCGAGCAGCTTGCGCGGGCCGGTGGGTGAAGCGACTTCACGCTCGGCCTGCACCTTGGTGAAGCCGCTGGCGCCCAACCACTGCTCCACCTCTTCGCTGCTGGTGTTGGCCGGCAGCTCCACCGGGAAGGTGAACACCAGGCGCGGGTCGTTCTCTTTCGTCCGCTGCATCAGCTCGGCGTAGATGCTCTCCGGCGAGTCGTGGCGCACCTGCTGCGCGGTCTTCTTGTCGAACAACTCGGCGGCGCGTGCGTACAAGAGCTTCAGGTGGTCGTTCAGCTCGGTCATGGTGCCGACCGTGCTGCGCGAAGTGCGCACCGGGTTGGTCTGGTCGATGGCGATCGCCGGTGGCACGCCGTCGACCCGGT
>NZ_JANOCG010000553.1:0-2734 GCF_031412075.1 Rhizobacter sp. | reverse complement strand
CGAACGTGTTTCTTCAATCCAGCGCACTGATGATCACGCTGGCGGTGCTGGCCATCGGCATCTTCTCGGCCTTCAGCCTGTATGACCTCAAGCGCGTGCAAGACGGCCACGAGACCAACTACATCAGCGCCACGTTGGGTGTCTATCTGAGCTTGTACAACGTGTTCCAGTCGCTGCTCATGCTGGTGGGTATTGGTGGCTCGCGCGAAGACTGACCCCACACAACAGATCGCTATCAGAAAAGAAAAAGCCAACCCGAGGGTTGGCTTTTTTGACGGTCTGTGCCGTGTGATTCTTGGTTGCGGGGGCTGGATTTGAACCAACGACCTTTGGGTTATGAGCCCAACGAGCTACCAGACTGCTCCACCCCGCGACTGAGCCTGTGAGTATAACGGAGAGTGGCTCTCAAGTCACGAGAGAAACAGCTTCGTGTGAAGGTTAATCGAAACCAGAGCGCCAAGTAAAAAGGCCAGCTTGCGCTGGCCCTCTTGCTTGAAGCGGTGTGTCTTATTCTGCCTTGTCGGCTGCGACTTCTTCTGCCACTTCAGGGCGGTCCACCAGTTCGACGAAGGCCATCGGCGCGTTGTCACCCACACGGTAGCCCATCTTCAAGATGCGGGTGTAGCCGCCCGGGCGGGCCTTGTAGCGGGGGCCCAGCTCATTAAAAAGCTTGGTCACGATGTCGCGATCGCGAGTGCGGTCGAAGGCCAGGCGGCGGTTGGCCAGCGTGGCTTCCTTGGCGAGCGTGATCAGCGGCTCGACAACACGGCGCAATTCCTTGGCCTTGGGGACCGTGGTTTTGATGGCTTCGTGCTGCAGCAGCGAGTTGCACATGTTGCGCAGCATCGCTTGGCGATGCTCGCTGGTGCGGTTGAGTTTGCGGAGTCCGTTACGGTGACGCATGGTGCTGTTCCTTTCTTGACTATTTAGATACCGGCAGCCGTATCAGGTACTGCCGGGTGCACCGGGCCAGGTGGCCCTGGATTCTTTAGCGTTTGTCGAGGCCTTGAGGCGGCCAGTTTTCCAGGCGTGCGCCGAGCGTGAGACCACGCGAAGCCAGCACTTCCTTGATCTCGTTGAGCGACTTGCGACCCAAGTTGGGAGTCTTCAACAGCTCGGTCTCGGTACGCTGGATCAGATCGCCGATGTAGTAGATGTTTTCGGCCTTCAGGCAGTTGGCCGAACGCACGGTGAGCTCGAGTTCGTCGACCGGGCGCAGCAGGATCGGATCGAACTGCGTGCTGCGCTGAGCCGGCGCGTCGAATGCGGCGATCTCGCTGCCTTCGAGCTGGGCGAACACAGCCAGTTGCTCCACCAGGATCTTGGCCGAAGCGCGGATGGCTTCTTCAGGGGTGATGGCGCCGTTGGTGGCGATTTCCATCACCAGCTTGTCGAGGTCGGTGCGCTGCTCGACGCGAGCGGACTCGACGGTATAGCTGACGCGCGAAACCGGTGAGAACGAAGCGTCCAGCACGATGCGGCCGATCGACTTGGTGGGCTCGTCGCCAAAACGGCGCATGGTGCCAGGTACGTAACCACGGCCCTTTTCCACCTTGATCTGCATGTCGAGCTTGCCGCCTTGCGACAGGTGCGCGATCACGTGATCCGGGTTGATGATCTCCACATCGTGCGGGGTCTGGATGTCGCCGGCCGTGACCGGGCCTTCACCTTCCTTGCGCAGGACCAGCGTGACTTCATCGCGGTTGTGCAGGCGGAACACCACGCCCTTGAGGTTCAGCATGATGTGAACCACATCTTCTTGCACACCGTCGATCGCCGAGTACTCATGGAGCACGCCGGCAATGGTCACTTCGGTCGGCGCATACCCCACCATCGACGAGAGCAGCACGCGACGCAGCGCGTTGCCCAGCGTGTGGCCGTAGCCGCGCTCGAAAGGCTCGAGCGTGACCTTGGCGCGGTTGCCGCCGAGCGGCTCCACATTGATGGCTTTGGGTTTGAGCAGATTTGTTTGCATGAGGTCTCGTTACTTTCAATACCCTCGGTTCGTTACACCGATAAGGCTGAGGGACCAACCGGGGCGGTTTTCGCCACCACCGGACGAAGGAAACTGGGAAAGGCCGCAGTGCCAGCCATCGGCTGGGCACACGCGGCCCGCGCAAAATCAGCGCGAATACAGTTCGACGATGAGGGCTTCTTTGATGTCGGCGCCGAATTCATCGCGGTCGGGGGCCTTCTTGAACACACCTTCGAGCTTGGACGCGTCGACCTGCACCCAGTTCGGCATGCCTTGGCCTTCGGCCAGCTTCACCGAGTCAGCGATGCGCAGCTGCTTCTTGGCCTTTTCGCGCACAGCGACCACATCACCGGCCTTGACCAGGTACGACGCGATGTTGACCACTTCACCATTGACGGTGATGGCCTTGTGCGAGACGAGTTGGCGGCCTTCAGCGCGCGTGGAGCCGAAGCCCATGCGGTAGACGACGTTGTCGAGGCGCGATTCCAGCAGCAGCAGCAGGTTGGCACCGGTGTTGCCCTTGCGACGCTCGGCTTCGGCGAAGTAGCGGCGGAACTGACGCTCCAGGATGCCGTACATGCGCTTGACCTTCTGCTTTTCACGCAGTTGCAGGCCGAAGTCGGATGTGCGGGTGCCCGAAGTGCGGCCGTGCTGGCCGGGCTTGCTGTCGAACTTGACCTTGTCCCCGATCGGGCGGCGAGCGCTCTTCAGGAAAAGATCGGTGCCTTCACGGCGGGCGAGTTTGCCCTTGGGTCCTAG
>NZ_JANOCG010000552.1:0-6425 GCF_031412075.1 Rhizobacter sp. | reverse complement strand
GCGACAACGCGCGCGAGCGTTTTGGCAGCAAGCTCAAGGTGAATTGCTCCTATTTCGAGAACTTCACGCCGACGCGGCAGTTCAACAACGTCTTGTCGCTGCACGTGCTGGAGCACGTTGACCAGCCCGGTGACGTGATCCGCAAGATGCACGACTGGGTGGCCCCGGGCGGCCAGGTGATTGCCGTGGTGCCCAATGCACAGTCGCTGCACCGCGAGCTGTGGGTGTTGTTGGGCCTGCAGGAAAAGAACGACTCGCTCTCGCCGCGCGATGTGCTCGTGGGCCACCAGCGTGTGTTCACGCTCGACCAGCTGGCCGCGCACTTCGAAGACGCTGGATTCGACATTGCCGAGCGTTTTGGCTACTTCGTGAAGGTCGTGCCCAACAGCATGATGGTCGGCTGGAACCCTGACCTGATCAAGGCGCTGACCAACATCTCGGCTCAGCTGCCGCCTCACTTGCTGGCGAACGTGGGCCTCGTCGCGACCAAGCGCGCAGGGTGAAACCCATGGTGTCGATGCCCGTGCATGCCGGCTTGCAGCAGTTCTACCGAGAGCATGGCCAGGGCAACGGCCTGTTCTACATGGGCCACGCCTCGGTGCTGGCTGTGTTCGGTGGCAAGAAGATCCTGTTCGACCCGGTGATCCTGTCCAAGCCGTACGCCGATTCCTGGGCGTTCTTTCCGGCACAGGTGGCCGACCGCAGCGTGTTCGATGTCGACGCGGTCGTCGTTTCGCACATCCACCAGGATCACTACGACCTCGAGTACCTGAAGGCGCTCGACGGCAAGGCGAGGATCGTCGTCGTGGGCGGTCGCCCCTCGTTCATCGAAGACCTGCAGCACAACGGCGTCAAGAACCTGCTGATCGTCGAGCCCGAGACCGTGACCGAGATCCTCGACGGCGTGCACATGTATGGCGTCTTGCACGAGAGCAACGGCATCGACTCCTCGGCCATCGTCTACAACGACGCGTTTTGCGTCTACCACGGCAACGACAACTACCTCCAGCCCGAGTCGCTGAAGAAGTTCACCCGCGTCGGGCCAAGCATCGATGTGGCGTGCATTCCTTACGCCTACATCCACTGGTATCCCTTCCTGCTGGAATACGGCGAAGGCCAGGCCGCCGAGAAGCAGGCCGAAGGTGACCGGCTGGTCAACATGTACATGGACGACTGCCTCAACTCGATCCGCATCTTGCAACCCAAGCTGATGATCCCGTTCGGCGCCAACCTGCTGCTGGACGACGGCAGCGCCTTCTCCGACATCAACCTCGCCGTCAAAACCCCCATCGAATTTGTCGAATACGCGGCCCAGACGGCGCCCGATGTGGCCGACGCCGTCAAGCCCATGCTGGCGGGCGACCACTGCGCCCCGGCCGGCAAAGGCTTGTCCATCACCATCGGCCAGCAGTTCGACGGCGGCAGCTACCGCGCGCTGGCCGACGCCTTCTTGCAAGAGCGGCCGGTCAAACAAAACGACACCCGCTGGCAACCCATCGACAAACAAGCCTTCATTGACAACCTCAATGACAAGGTGGGCCGCATCACCGAGCGGCTGGAAAACGTGATCCTGGTGGAGCTGAACTACCTGGGCGAACGCTCCCGCGTCGAGATCGACTGCCTGCACCACCGCGCCCGCTGGGTCGACGAGTTTTGTGGCGACATGGCCTACCACCACTTCAAGCTCGACCCGATTGCTTCGGGCACCTGGCTCAATGGTGGTCGTTTTGAAGAGGTGATCGGCATGCGCCGCTTCACTCTGCGGCGCGAGCCCAACATCTACTGCAAGGACGTTCTGCGCCTGACCAGCACCGTCATCTGAGTTCCCCGTTCTTCCCGGGCATGAGCACTCGCTCGCCGGGATGGGCGCCAAAAGCGCGCCAATTTGACGGATTGCACTGGCCCGGCCTGCGGCACAGTCGAACCATCAAAACGGGTACCCAGATGAGCATCGAACGTTGCCAGATTCTCGAGCTTCCCAAGATTCAGGACCCCCGCGGCAACCTGACCTTCGTGGAGTCGAACAGTCACATTCCCTTCGGCATCGAGCGCGTGTACTACCTGTACGACGTGCCCGGTGGTTCTGAGCGCGGTGGCCACGCTCACAAGGAATTGCACCAGTTCATCATCGCCATGTCGGGCAGTTTCGACGTGGTGCTCGACGACGGCCAGGACAAGAAGCGCGTGCACATGAGCCGCTCTTACAACGGGCTGTATGTCTGCCCGATGATCTGGCGCGAGCTCGACAACTTCTCGTCGGGCTCGGTGTGCATGGTGCTGGCCTCGACCAAGTACGAAGAGTCGGACTACTACCGCGACTACGCCGAATTCATGCGAGCGAGGTGGTGCAAATGATCGAGTTCCTGAGCTTGAAGCGCGTCAACGCGCCGCACGAAGCCGGCATCCGCCAGGTCATCCAGCGTGTCATCGACTCGGGCTGGTACATCCTCGGCCAGGAAACCGAAGCCTTCGAGCGCGAGTTTGCCGACTACTGCGGCGCCAAACACTGCATCAGCGTGGCCAACGGCCTCGACGCCTTGCACCTGGTGCTGCGGGCTTATGACATCGGTGCGGGCGATGAAGTCATCGTGCCGTCGAACACCTTCATCGCCACCTGGCTGGCAGTCAGCCAGGCCGGTGCCACGCCGGTGCCGGTGGAGCCCGATGCGCGCACCTTCAACCTCGACCCGGCGCTGATCGAAGCGGCCATCACACCGCGCACGCGCGCCATCATGCCGGTGCACTTGTACGGCCAGCCGGCCGACATGGACGCGATCAACGCCATCGCGCGCAAGCACGGCCTGCGTGTGATCGAAGACGCCGCCCAAGCCCACGGCGCACGCTACAAGGGCCGGCGCACCGGTAGCCTGGGCGATGCCGCCGGCTTCAGCTTCTACCCCGGCAAGAACCTCGGCGCGCTGGGCGATGGCGGCGCCATCACGACCAGCGACGACACCCTGGCCGCCACCTTGCGCAAGATGCGCAACTACGGCTCCAGCGTGAAGTACCGCCACGACATTCCCGGCGTGAACTCGCGCCTCGATGAAATGCAAGCCGCCGTGCTGCGCGTGAAGCTGCCGCACCTCGACAGCGAAAACGCCACCCGCCGCGCACTCGCCGCCGAATACCTGCAGGCCCTGCGTGGCGCCCCCGTGGTGTTGCCCACCGTGCTGGCCGACACCGAGCCGGTGTGGCACCTGATGGTGGTGCAAAGCGAGCAGCGCGAGGCCTTGCAAGCGCAGCTCACGCGGCGCGAGGTGGGCAGCCAGGTGCATTACCCCATCGCCTGCCATCAGCAGAAGGCGTATGCCGGCACCCAATGGCCATCGTTGCCGATCGCCGAGCACATGCAGTCGCGGGTGCTGAGCCTGCCGATCTCGCCCTACCTCACCCCCGCCGAGGTGCGCACCGTGGCCGATGCCGTGCGCGGCTGATTCAAAACAAGACGCATGAAAATCGCCACGCTCGTTCCGGCCTACAAGCCCAAGTACCTGGTGGAGCTGCTGACCTCGCTGCGCCACCAGACCGTCAAGCCCGACCGCGTCATTTTTTCAGACGACAGCCCGGACCAGGCCTTTGTGGCCACGCTCAACAGCGAGCCGCTGAAGTCGATGATCGCCGACCTGAACGTGAGCGTGGTGCCCGGCCCACGCAGCGGCGCGTACAACAACTTTCTTCACTTGATGAAGGTGTGGAACGGCGAGACCGAGCTGTTCCACCTGCTGCTCGACGACGACATCATCTACCCACCGTTCTACGAACGCCACCTGCATGCGCACGCCTCGGGGCGCATCAGCTGCTCGATCAGCCGCCGCTGGACGGCCACCGAAACCGGCGTGCCGCTGCGCGACCTGCCCGTGCCCGGGATCATCAACACCAACAGCAATCGCATCCTGGCGCTCGACGCGGGTGTGCTGTTTGCCACCACGGCGGCAATCAGCTCCAACTGGCTGGGCGAGTATTCCAACGTGGTGCTGCGCGCCGACATGGCCGACATCGTGAGCGACCCGCGCATCGAGTCGATCGCCTACACCGGCCTCGAAGACCTGGGTGCGTTTCTCAATGCCAGCCTGCGCGCGCCGGTGGCCTACATCAACGACCACCTCGGCTACTTTCGCACCAGCGCCCAGCAGCATTCGGCCGACCCGATGGGCCGGCCGATGAAGCTGGCGCACCTGGCCTACCTGGCGCTCGCCATCGCCGGGCGGCGCATCGGGCAGATCACACAAACCCAGTTTGAAAACTGCATGGCCGGGCTGTGCCCGGTGGTGCCCATGCGCTACGGCAACGAGGCCGACATGGCGCCGTTTTGCGCGCTGATGCCCGAGCTCGCGAAGGCCACCCCTGCAGCCGAGGCGAAGTTTCTTGAAGCGTGGCGCGCTTTTGTTCAGCGGTGATGCGTTTCGGCTGCTTGTTGAGCCATATACCTCAGCCGCACTCCGTTCGCCCTGAGCCTGTCGAAGGGGTGCGCCGCGCACTGCGCCGGCTTCGACAGGCTCAGCCCGAACGGACCTGGGGTGCAGCTGATGTATGTCACCCATCAAGACAGCGTTTGTCTTTCGTGTCAGTTTTGTCAAAGAGCCCAACATGAACACACATGACATTCCGGTGGTGACCGTCTCCTATAACTCGCCTGAGTTGATCCTCGGTTTGCTGGCGTCGTTTCGCAAGTTCTACCCGAACCCGATCTATGTCATCGACGGCTCCGACGCCGAGCCGGCGGCCAAGATCAAGACAGTGGTCGAGGGTTTCGAGAGCGTCCATCTTCATGCCTTTGGCTACAACATCCACCACGGCCCCGGTCTGGCGTGGGCGATCCAGAACCTCGGTCTTAAAGGGCCGGTTCTGTTTCTCGATTCCGACATCGTCATCGTGCGCGAAGGCTTTCTCGAGTCGCTGCACGAGCAGCTGCAACCCACCGACTACGGCGTGGGCACGGTTCAATACGTCAACCGCGACGGCTTCGACATCGAATACGGCTACGGCGCCATCCACTACATGCACCCGCCGTGCATGCTGTGCAACATCGAGGTGATGAAAGAGTGGCCGATGCCCATCAAGCACGGCGCGCCGATGATCGATGCCATGCGCGCCTTGCACGACGCCGGCATGTCGAGCCTGCTGCGCAACGTCGACTGGGTGGGCAATGACCTGAAAGACGGCACGACCCGCATCTTCATCGACCACATCGGCCGCGGCACCGTCAGCGCCACTGGCGGCTATCACCTTGAAGAGTGGATGGCCGAGGCGCAGGAAAAGCGCAAGCGCGAACAAACGGTCGCAGCCGCCCCGCAGTCATACAACCACGACCTGCTGGCGCTGATGCCACCCGGCGCCAGCAAGGTGCTCGAAGTGGGCTGCAGTACCGGTGCGCTGGCCCAGGCCTTCAAGGGCGTGAACGCCGACTGCGACTACTGGGGCATCGAATTCGACGCCACCGCCGCCGAGATCGCCAGGCGCCATTGCAGCCAGGTGATGGCCCTCGACGTCGAGCGCATGGCCGACCACGAGCTGGCCGAACTCGCCAGCCGCAATTGCTGGGTGTTCGGTGACGTGCTGGAGCACCTGCGCGACCCGTGGCGTTTGCTCGCACGCATTCGCAAGGTGATGCCGACCGACGGCTGCATCGTGGCCAGCATTCCGAACGCACAACACTGGAGCCTGCAGGCCCGCTTGAGCGTGGGCGACTTCCGCTACACCGATGGGGGCTTGCTCGACCGCACACACCTGCGCTGGTTCACCCGCGTGACCATGCTCGAGATGTTCCAGAACGCCGGGTTCCGCATCGATGCTGGCAAGCCGCGCATCTTCAACGAGCCGGGCCGCGACCGTGTGCTGCCCATCATTCGCGCGATGGCCGAAGCCATGGGCCAGTCGCCCGAGCAGGCCGTGCAAGACGCGCTGCCCCTGCAATACGTGGTGCGGGCCGTCCCGGCCTGACACCTCGCGTCATTCCCGCCCCCAGGCGGGAATGACGGCATGCCTGCCTCAGGCTGCGGCCTTCTTGGCCGGCTGCGGGCGGGCCTGTTTCTTCAAGTCTTTCGCACGTTTCTGCTTTTGCCTGCGGACGGCACGGTCTTTGTCTGCGCTCATGTGAACCTCATGGTGGTTGCCTTGACGGCGGGGCCACGGTTGTACCACTGTGCGGCGTCAGGGCGTGGCTTGCAGCCCGAACAAATCGGCCAGCGCCTGCCGGTAGAGCGGCTGGCCTACGGCGTTGGTGTTGTGGTGCGAACCCCCTTCGACCAGCACGAAGCGCTTGGGCTCGCGTGCCCGCTCGAACAGGCCTTGACCCAGCGCGGGGCGGATCAGCGTGTCTTCGCTCCCATGCACCACCAGCACCGGCGAGCCCACCTCGGCGATGCGCGAGGCGGCGTCAAAACGCTGCGTGATGAAGGGCGACACCGGCAGCCAGCCCCAGCGGA
>NZ_JANOCG010000551.1:0-2874 GCF_031412075.1 Rhizobacter sp. | reverse complement strand
CGTGCGGGTGGCCCAGCCCGTGCGCCGGCTCAGGCGCAGCCACAAGGCGCATCCGCCATGGCCGCAGCCTTCGCAAAGTTGCAGAAGCGCTGACCAAGCATCGTTGCGATGAAAGCCCTGCAGGTCCACGCCGGCCCGCGCGCGCTGAAACGCCTGCGCGAACAGGGCCTTCGCCCCCAGGACGTGCGCGCCATCCCCGGCGCGGCAGGAGGGCCCAAGGGGCTGGTGCTGAGCCCGCTCGACCAGTACATCTTTGGCGAGTGGATGCACGCGGCCGAGCACCCGGTGCACCTGATCGGCGCCTCCATCGGCGCCTGGCGCATGGCGACCGCCTGCCTGAACGACCCCAAGCAGGCTTTCGCGCGCATGGCCGACGACTACATCCGCCAGGAGTACGAGCACCAACACGGCAAGCCACCCACGTCCTCGCATGTGAGCGAGGTGTTTGGTGCCAAGCTGACCGAACACTTCGCCGGCCACGAGGCCGAGGTGCTGAATCACCCACGCTATCGCCTGCATGTGTTCACCAGCCGCGGTCGGCATGTGCTCAAGCGCGAAGGCCGGCGCTTGTCCAAGCTCACCACACCGCTCGGTTACCTGGGAGCATTCGCCACCAACGTGGTGAGCCGCAAGGCGATGGGCGCGTGGCTGGAGCGGGTGATCTTCTCCGACCCGCGCGAGCTGCTGCCACTGCACACACACGACTACCGCACGCATGCGGTGAAGCTGAGCGCGGCGAACCTGCAGCCGAGCATTCTCGCGAGCTGCTCGATCCCGTTCTGGCTCGACGCCGTGCACGACATACCCGGTGCTCCCCATGGCGCCTATTGGGACGGCGGCATCACCGACTACCACCTGCACCTGAACTACGCCTCGATGAACGAGGGTCTGGTGCTGTACCCGCACTTTCAAAAAACCGTCATCCCCGGCTGGCTCGACAAGGTCTTGAAGCACCGCCACCGTGCGAGCGCGCACCTCGACAACGTGGTGGTGGTCTCACCCACCGCCGAGTGGATCGCGACACTGCCCAACGCCAAGCTACCCGACCGCAGCGACTTCAAACGCTACGACAAGAACATCCCTGCACGCGTGGCCGCATGGTCGCGTGCCGTGGCCGAAAGCGAGCGGCTGCGCGACGAGTTCGCTGCGTTTGCAAGCGGTGGCCAGCCCGTGCACGCACAGCCGCTCTGATGTCTTGACGCCTTGGTTCGGGCATGGATCAATAGCGCCCTCAACAACATGGAGAGGGTATGAATCTGACCAAACGCGCCGCGGCCGAGTTGCTCGGCACTTTCTGGCTGGTACTGGGTGGCTGCGGCAGTGCGGTGCTGGCTGCGGCGTTTCCCAATGTGGGCATCGGCCTGCTCGGCGTGTCGTTTGCCTTCGGTCTGACCGTGCTGACCATGGCCTACACCATCGGCCACATCTCGGGTTGCCACCTGAACCCGGCGGTCTCCATCGGCCTGGTGGCGGGTGGGCGTTTCAAGGCGGCTGATCTGCCGGCGTACATCATTGCCCAGGTGATTGGCGCGGTGGCTGCGGCCGCGGTGCTGTACTTCATCGCCAGCGGCAAAGCGGGTTTCAGTCTCGCCGGTGGCCTGGCCTCCAATGGCTACGAAGCGCATTCGCCCGGCGGCTATTCGCTCGCCGCTGCGTTTGTGGCCGAAGTGGTGCTGACCGCGTTCTTCCTGCTCATCATCATGGGCTCGACCGACAAACGTGCACCGGCGGGCTTTGCGCCGATTGCCATCGGCCTCACCTTGACACTGATCCACCTCATCAGCATCCCCGTCACCAACACCTCGGTGAACCCCGCGCGCAGCACGGGCCCGGCGCTCATCGTCGGTGATTGGGCGTTGTCACAGCTGTGGCTGTTCTGGGTGGCGCCCATCATCGGCGCCGTGATCGGCGGCGTGCTCTATCGCTGGCTGGGCGAAGAGAAGGCCTGACGGTGCAGGGGGCTCGCCGGGCGAGCCGCTACCATCGGGCAAGCCGGGCCGCCATGCTTCACATGGCGGCTTGGCCGTCAAACAACCGAGTCCACACGCATGCCCCAGACACCCGCCAGACCCGACAGCGAAGCAACTGTTCGACTGCCGCACCAGCCTCTCCCAGGCTATTACGCCAGCAACGATCTCGAGGCGCGTGAGAGCTTTCTGCGCAAGACCTTCGACGACACCGCGGTCGACTACAACCGGCTCGAGCGAATCCTCGGTCTGGGCACCGGCTCGAACTACCGCCGCGTCGCCTTGGAGCGCGCCGGCCTGAAACCAGGCATGCAGGTGGTTGACGTGGGCATGGGCACGGGCCTGGTATCGCAAGAGATCCTGAACATCACAAAAGAGCCCACCCGGCTCATCGGTGTCGACCCCAGCCCCGGCATGATGGCGCAGGCCACGCTGCCCGCCAGCGTGGAGTGCCGCCTGGGCCGCGCGGAGTCGATCCCGGTGCCCGACGCTTCGGTCGACTTCCTGGTGATGGGCTATGCGCTGCGCCACATCGCCGATTTCTCGGCAGCGTGTACCGAGTTTCGCCGGGTGCTCAAACCGGGTGGTCGTTTGCTGATCCTTGAGATCACACGACCACAGAGCCGCTGGGCCACGCTCTTGCTGAAGGCCTACATGCGCGGCGCCGTGCCGCTGGTGGCGCGTTTTGTATCGAAGGCACCGGCCACACCGATGCTGTGGCGCTATTACTGGGACACCATTGCCACCTGCATCGCACCGCCGCAGGTGCTGGGAGCCTTGGCCGCAGCGGGTCTGCACGATGCGAAGCGCCATGTCGAGCTTGGCATCTTCTCCGAGTACACCGCGCGGGGCTGAGCCTGTTCTACAATTCAGGCCTTCCTAACGAGCAAGAGCGAGAAGGGCACCA
>NZ_JANOCG010000550.1:0-9714 GCF_031412075.1 Rhizobacter sp. | reverse complement strand
TCTGGCCCAGGCGCTTGGGCACCAGCTCGCCAAAGATGATGGTGAGGAAGGTGATGCACACCACCACCAGGCCTGTCGATGAAATGCTGGCCGCCTTGCCACCGACATGAAACTCGGCGCTCAGCCAAGCCGCCAGCGGCTCGGAAAATGCCGCTTCGCCGACGATGCCGTTGAGCACGCCGATCGAGGTGATGCCGATCTGCACCGTGGAGAGAAACTTGGTCGGGTTCTCGTGCAGGTCCATCGCGACCTGAGCCCCTCGGTCGCCGGTTTCCACCATCACCTGCAGCCGCGCCCGGCGGCTCGCGGTGAGCGCCATCTCGGACATGGCGAACAACCCGTTGAGCAAAATCAGAAAAGCGAGAAGAGCTGTGTCCATGAACCGGGGCCCGCCCGGAACGCACCGTACCAAGAAGCGGGCAAGCGTAGCAGACTCGTTCTGCACCCCGATGACTGCCGCAGAATGCCGCCATGAACTATCTGATCGGTGACCTTCAAGGCTGTTGTGATGCCCTGGAGCGGCTGTTGGCGAAGGTCGATTTTTCGCCCTCGCGCGACCATGCCTATTTTCTGGGCGACCTGGTCAACCGCGGCCCGGCGTCGCTCGCCACCCTGCGCCGCCTGCACGGCCTGGGCAGCGCGGCCACTTGCCTGCTGGGCAACCACGACCTGCACTTGCTCGCCGTGGCGCACGGTGTGCGTGACGCGGGGCGCAGCGACACGCTGGCCGAGCTGCTGCACGCGCCCGACCGCCACGCGCTGATCGACTGGCTGCGCCAGCAGCGCATGGCGCACCACGCCCACGGCTGGCTGATGGTGCACGCCGGCGTCGCCCCGCAGTGGAGCCTGGCGACCACGCTGGAGCTGGCGGGCGAGGTGGAGCAGCGTTTGCGCAGTGCCGATCTGGTTGATTTTTTGCGCGTGATGTACGGCAACGAGCCGCGACGCTGGGACGAATGCCTGCAAGGGGATGCGCGCCTGCGCTTTGCCGTCAACGTGCTGACACGCATCCGCTTTTGCAGCGCCGACGGCACGCTGGACCTCAAGACCAAGGAAGGCGCGGGCGCGACGCCAGATGGCTTCTGCCCATGGTTCGAGGTGCCGGAGCGGCAGACGGCGGGCGTGCCCATCGCCTTCGGCCATTGGTCCACGCTCGGCCTCGTCAACCGGCCCGACTTGCTGGCGCTCGACACCGGCTGTGTGTGGGGCGGGCAACTCACTGCGGTGCGGGTCGATGGCACCGCGCGCGAGGTGACCCAGGTGTCATGCGAACAGGCTCAGCGGCCTGGATGAATGCCGGGGCGGCCCAGGCTGCGACTACAATCCCGCCCTCTTCGGAAGCGTGGCAGAGTGGTCGATTGCACCGGTCTTGAAAACCGGCGACGGGCAACCGTCCGTGAGTTCGAATCTCACCGCTTCCGCCAGGGTTGACCTGGCGCAGCCCTTCGCGCGCCGCCCCTGCGCGGGTCCCCTCTGACGGGCCGCGACACCCCTTCTGTTCCCCTCGGCCCTGACCGACCCCGCTTGACGCAGGCCGAAAGCCCTGGGCTCCCACTGGTTTGCAAGCAGACGCAACAAGAAGCTCCGCGCCCAAAAAAGCTTGCGTACCACTACAGTACCACTAAGATACCTGTGCGCACGGGGTGTCGGGCGCCAACGAGTGGACTGAGGGGCGGCGCAGTGGTATGCGCATCTTGTTGCAATCGGGCGCTCAAGCGCCTCGACGAGCCCAACAGAATCCAGCCGCTACCAACCAAACCAGGTTTCTCAACCGGAACAGGAGAACGCAATGAACAGGAAGACGACGTGGGGCGCGACCACCGTGATGGTCGCCATCGCAAGCTTGTGGGGCCAAGTGCAGGCCGCCACGACACTCGACGCAGTGCCGCAAGACCTGCTGCTGGCCCAGGCCAGCACCGCCCCCGCCTGGAGAGAGGGCGCGAGCTACACCACCGGCACGGTGGTGAGCTACAACAGCGGCCAGTACGTCGCGCTGGTGACCCACACCGCCTGGGCAGGCACAAACTGGAATCCGGCGACCACGCCCACGCTGTGGCAGCCGCTCAGCGGCAACGCCCCAGCGCCCTCCCCTACGCCAGCGCCTAGCCCGTCACCCTCTCCGTCACCGGCCCCGTCGCCCACGCCCGGCGGCACCTGCTACCTGGCCTGGTCCTCCACCAGCGCCTACTCCGGCGGCGCCACGGTGAGCCGCAACGGCGTCAACTACCGGGCGAACTGGTGGACACAAGGCAACGACCCTGTCACCAGCAGCGGCCCGATCGGCAGTGGCCAGCCCTGGACGACCACCGGCAGCTGCACCGGCGCGCCGGCTCCTTCGCCGAGCCCTTCGCCCTCTCCGTCCCCTTCTCCCTCACCCGCTCCGGCACCGTCCGACCCACTCACGGTGTCGGAATCCGTTCGGGCCGACCAGACGAAGCGTGTGTATGTCGGCTACTACCCGACCTGGAGCGACAACTGGTTCGACGCCACCGGCAAGACCGCCAACGAGGTCTACCGGGCCAGCAAGTTCGCGCGCATTCCTGGCACCTACACCCACGTGATGGTGGCTTTCGCCGACCCGAACTTCTCATGGCCTGGCCTGGCCACCAACAGCTGGTCGGGCACGGGCGTGAACTTCAACGCCGCGCCGAGGGACATCAAGGCCGCGATCGACGTGCTGCACCAGCGCAACATCAAGGTCATCCTCGCGGTGGGTGGTGCGACCTACGGCAACTGGAATGCGCTGGCCGCCCAAGGCGCGGCGGGCAGCGGCCCGATCATCAATGCGCTCGCGACCTTCATCACCGAGATGGGCTTCGACGGGCTGGACGTGGACTATGAAGTCGACGGCGATGTGGACCGTTACGCCAACTCGATCAAGGGCTTGCGTGCCGCGGTCGACAGGGCCGGCGGCGGCCGCGTGCTGACCTTGGCCGGTTGGTCGACCGGGGCCGATTGCACCGCCGCCACCTCGGCCGACCCGACTTGCACGGGCCGCATGTCGTACTGGGGCGGCAACGCCGGGCGCGAACGCGCCGTGGTGCTGAAGTACCCGAACACGGCCGGCATGCTCGACATGGTCAACGTGATGAGCTACGACGCGCGCTACGAGCACTACGACGGTGTCACCGCCTACAACGACTACCGCAGCCTGTACCCGAGCAAGACGATCGTCTCCATCGGTTTTGAAAGCTCACCCGAAGGGTGGGCCGGCGCGAACCTGGTGGTGAACAACGCCGATGCGCAATGCGAAGGCTCGCGCAATCTGCTCAACCAGTACAACGTGGCGGTGAACGCGCCCTACTCGGTCGAGCGCTACAGCGGTGCGGTGCTGGCCAGCACAAGCCCGAGGCGCAACCCCCGAGACGGCGCGATGCTCTGGTCCATCTTGAAGAAGGCAACCGGCAGCTGCGGCAGCGCAGCCCTGGCCACACCGGGCACCATCGGCGCCAGGTTGTCAACGCAGTTCGGCCTGCCCAACGACCCGCTGCTGCAAGGACCCGACTGGAAGTGAGGCGACCCCGATCCTGAACGGCGCCGACCAGGCGCCAAGCTGCTTCAGCCCTCCGTACCCCGGAGGGCTTTTTTACGGGCCAGGGTCGTTCACCCCAAATGGGCGCTCGCGCGGCTCAGGAACAGGCCCTAGAAAAGACCCGCCTTCAGCGCCCCCGCCACCACCGTTTTCGACAACGCAGCCACCTGCGCGTTGACGTCGGCCGAGGCTGCTTCGCTGGCACGGGCCGTCCACATCAGGCGGCCGCTGGCCACATCGGTGATCGACGTGTTGGCTGCGTAGCCGGTTTCGACCTTGGTACCGCCCATCGGCAAGGACACGCCGACACCGCCGCCCACATTGCCGCCGAACCCACCCAGGCCCACACCGAGCGTGAAGCCGGGTTTGGCGACCGAGCCGTTGGGCGCAATCGCCGTCACCAGCACGGCCTTGGCGTTGGCGGTCTTGGCGGCAGCAACGTAAGGCGCGGGGCCGCCGGGTGGGCTGTTGGCGCCGTCGCCCACATCCGGGGCCGGCACCGGCACGGCGCCCACAGACACCAGCTGCGCACTCATCTGGTCGGTGCACACCCGCCTCAGCACCTGGTCTGGCGACTCGCACACCACCAGCACCCGTGCGCCGCGCAAGGGCTGGCCGCTCACCAGCTGCGGATCGGCCCACTGGGCGTCGAGCTGGGTGGAGGCGCAACCGGCCAGGCAGGCCGCGGTCACGATCATGGAGAGTGAAGCCAGGCGAACAACAAAGGTCATGGGGTGCTCGCGTAGAAAGTGAGGTCAACCGACACAGGTACGGTTTTTACCCGTGCGTTTCGCCTCGTACAAGGCTTCGTCAGCGCGCTCCAGGGCCATTTCGATGCGCTCGCCCGGCCGATACGCCGTGACGCCGGCTGAAAAGGTGACGAAAACATTCTTGTTTTCGTGCATGAACAAGCCCCCACTGAGCGATCGTTGAAGGCGCGTGAGGATCTGTTCGCCTTCGGTCACAGGCGTGTTGGGCAGCAGCACCACGAACTCTTCACCACCGTAGCGCGCCACCAGGTCCATGGGCCGCAGCGCCTTGCTCACCACCTCGGCCAACGACTTCAGGGCCACGTCGCCAGCGTTGTGGCCCAACTCGTCGTTGAGCTTCTTGAAGTTGTCGACGTCGAGCAGGCCGATGGAGAGCTGTGTTCCGTCGCGCTCCAGCCGCGCACGCTCCGCATCGAAGGCCTGCAGCAGGCCACGCCGGTTGGCGATTTTGGTGAGCTGGTCGGTGGAGACTTCATCCGACAGGCGGCGCAGCTCGGTTTCGAGCTCGACCACCCTTCCTGACAAGTCGTTGGCGCGGGTGTGTTCGTATTGCAGCTTGCCTTGCGCCACCTTCACCAGCGACTGCACGGTGCGGCTCTCTTCCACCATCTCGCGCACCACGCCTGCCAGGCTCTCCAAGGAGTCGGCCTTTTCGATCACACCCGCGTAGCGGCCCAGGTTTTCATGGAAACGACCGGTCTGCGAGCCCAGCTCACCCAGCTCGCTGAGCATCTGGTTGATCAGCGCCTTGAGGGAGTCTTGCGCCTTGGCGCGCTCGAGGCGCAGCTGCTTCTGCCGCTCGCGGGTGTTGTCGAGCAGCTCGCTGACCGAGCGCACGCTGCGCGCGGTGAGGCCGAACTCGATCTCGTTGCGCATCGCCTCGCATTGGCCCTTGGCCCAGCTTTCGTCTTCGGCCAGGTCGGTAAGGCTCGCGGTGAGCTGTGTGCACAGACCGCTCAGCTGGTCGATCAGGTGGTGGCGGTGGGCAAGCACACGGGTGGCGCGTTTGCACAGCTCGTCGAGCTCGTCGCTTTGGCTGACGGTGGGGCCACGTTCGCGGATGCGTTGGGTCAGCGCAGCCAGCTCGTCGGCCAGCTCGGCGCTGGGCGCGGGCGGCGGCGGCAAGGCCAGCTGCAAGGTGCCCCCCAGGCTGGTCAGCAGGTCTTGCCAGAGAGGCGAGGCCTCGGCGCTCGCGGGGCCGGTAGCGTCCATCAGGGGCGCCGGTTGCGTGGGTTCGGACCAGGGCTGCTCGACCACTGCCGCCAAGGCCTCGGGGTCGACCGCGCCGTCGATGGTGTCGCTTTCCCAGCCGGCCAGCAGCTGGCCCAGGCGCTGTTGCAGGCGCTGCACATCGCTGCGCGAGCTGGAGAGCACACGTTGCAACGCGTCTTTTTTTCGCGCGCTCGTCCACTGGCGGCCGCCACGCTGCACACCGCGCACCACACGCTCGATCAGGCCGGCCAAGGCGGCGGCCTGGGCGGCCGACTCTTCCTTGTCGACAACCGGCGCGGTGGCAGCGGACGAGGGCACCGGGGTGCCGGCCTCCTGGTGGTAGGCGCGGGCGTAGTTTTCGGGGGTGGGTTCGAGCTTTTCCAGCACCAGGCGGCGCAACGCGGCCTTGGCCAGCTGGGGGGCCAGGTTGTCGGCGCCAGCCCGCGGCGCAGCAGCGCGTGTCGTCGGGTCCATCAAGGCTCAGCTCAAGTCAAGGCACTAGCCTTGCGGCCCAAAGCGCGACCGCGCCTCGACGGCGGCCCGCAAGGCATCGGCTGCGTCGGACTCGTCGGCATTGACGATCCAGGGGGCCTTGCGTGGCAACACGGTCTGCTCCAGCCACTGCTCCAGCAGCTCGGGTGGCTGGGCCTTGCTGAACAAGAAGCCCTGCATCACCACGCAACCCAGCCGGTGCAGCACTTCCATCTGGCGCATGTTTTCCACGCCTTCGGCAATCACCCGCAGACCGAGCGATCGGGCCAGGGCGATGATGGCGGTGACCACGGCCGAGCTTTGCGGCGTCATGCCCAGGTCGCGCACGAAGGAGCGGTCGATCTTCAGCTCGCTGATGGGCAAGGTGGTCAGGTAGGCCAGCGACGAATAGCCGGTGCCGAAGTCGTCGATGGAAATCTCGACACCGATCTCGTTCAGCCGGTGCAGCGACGGGATGACGTTTTGCAAATCTTTCATCAGCCCGGTTTCGGTGATCTCAAGCTCGATGGCATGGTGCGGCACGCCATAAAGCGTGACGGCCTGGTGGATGTTTTCGACCAGGTCGGTGCGCTCGAACAGACGGTTGGGCAGGTTGACGGCGATCGAATCGGCAAAACCGAAGCTGTCTTGCCACAAGCGGGCCTGGCGCGCCGCTTCGCGGATGGCCCACTCGCTCAAGGGGATGATCAGTCCGGTTTCTTCAGCGAGCGGAATGAAGTCGCCAGGAGGCACCAGCACGCTGCCGCGCTGCCAGCGCATCAGCGCTTCTACACCCACCATCTTGGCGCCGCGCACGTCGACCTTGGGTTGGTAGTGCAGCACCAGCTCGTTGCGCTCGATGGCCTTGTGCAACGCGCTTTCCAACTCCAACTTTTCACGGCCCTTGCCGGCCAGCGCCGGGCGGTACAGCAAGGCGGCGTTGCGCCCCTGCGCCTTGACGGAGTACATGGCCACGTCAGAGTTGCGCATCAGGTCGGCGACCGTGGCGCCGTCGCGCGGGAACATCGCAATGCCCACGCTGGCCGTCACGAAACACTCCTGGCCGCCCACGAAGATGGGCTCGCGCATCACGTCCAGAATGCGGTCGGCCACACGCTCCGCGTCGGTCTCGTCAGACACCTCGGGCAGCAGGGCCACGAACTCGTCGCCACCCAGGCGGCCCACGGCCTCCAGCGTGCGGTGCGAGCGTGAGCCCATCGATTCGATGGAGCTTTCCATCACCTGGTCGGAGTGGCGCACACACGAGCGCAGGCGGCGCGACACCTCCATCAGCAGCTCGTCGCCGGCGCCATGGCCGAGGGTGTCGTTGATGATCTTGAAGCGGTCGAGGTCGATCAGCAGCAGCGCCACCGGGTGGTTGAGGCGGCGTGCATGCTCCAGCGCACGTTCTGCACGCCAGATCAGCTGGCGGCGATTGGGCAGGCCGGTGAGCGCATCGAAATTCGCCAGGTGGCGGATCTTGTCTTCGGCCATGCGCCGGTCGGTCACGTCTTGCACGATGCCGGTGTAGCCCGACAGGTTGCCGTGTTCGTTGAACTCGGGCTCGGCCTCGACGTGGATGATGCGCTGCTGCCGCCCGTCGGGCAGCGTGATCGGGATGTCTGTGGCCAGCACGGAGCTGTGACGGAAGACGTCGTGCAGCACCATCATGAAACCTTCACGGTCTTCGTCGGGCACCATGCGCAACAGGCCACGCATGCTGACGCGATCGCCCGCGCCCATGCCGAACACCCGCAGGCCCTCGACCGAGAACACAGGGCTGCCGCCAGCCACCCGCCAATCGAAGCTGCCCATGCGTGCCAGGTCTTGGGCGCGGGCGAGCTTGGATTTGCTGCGCTCCAGCTCCAGGCGTGTGCGCGACGAGCGCAGCAGGTAGCGCAGCCGCCCGGCCAACAAGCTCCATTGGGTTGATTTGACAAAGAAGTCGGTGGCCCCGGCTTCGTAGGCGCGGGTGATAGAGGCATCGTCGTCGAGGCCGGTCAGCATGAGCACGGGCAGCGACTCGAAGCCCGGCAAGGCGCGCAGCTCGTGGCAGGTTTGAAAGCCGTCGAGCCCGGGCATCAGGGCGTCGAGCACCACCACGTCGGGCAGCCAGTCGGCCAGCAGCTGGATCGCGCGCTCGCCACTGGTGGCTTCGGTGATGGCAAAACCGCGCTCGCGCAGGGCAATGGCGGTGAGCAGCAGGTTGACCTCGTCGTCGTCGACGAGCAACACCTTGGGCTGGATCAGCAGATCGTCGTCAACCAAGGCGGCGCTGGAAGTCATTTGTCAGGCACCCAGAATGCGCTGGAGCGCCACACGCACGATCTCGACCTCGGCCTGCAGCTCGGCAATGCGCTCGGGCATGCCCTCTGACTGCTCTTGGCGGGCCCTGGATTCAATGTCCGAGCACAGTCTCGACAACTTCATGGCTCCGATGCTGGCAGAAGACGATTTTAGGGTGTGGGCCACATGCCGAATACCCCCGGAATCGCTGGTGTCGAGCGCTTCTTGCAGCTGGGGCATGAGGCGGCCGACCGAGGCTTCGAAAGCGTTGACCACGCGTTCCATCAGGCGGTTCTCACCGCTCGGGTCGAGTTCACGCAGCCGCTCCAGGGCCTGGGCATCCAGCACGCTGGAGTCGAGGTCGGCAGGAGCTGGCGCTTTCAGGGTGCCGGCACCCGAGCCACCCATGGCACCATCTTCGCCAGATGGGGCAGGAGTGGCAGGTCGAAGGTGTTTGGTCAGCATGGCAAGCAGTTGACTCTGGCGAAACGGTTTGGAGAGGTAGTCATCGAAGCCCAGTCCCAAGAAGCATTCTTTGTCGCCCCCCTGGGCACTGGCCATGACCGCGATGGTCGGAGTATCTGCTGAAGTGAGAAAAGTTGAATCGGCCCGCAGTTCCGCCGCGAAACCCGCTGAGCGCCTCCACCCCATCCATGCCCACCCGGCACCCGGTCGTCCCGAGCATTGGCCCGATGACTTCCGGGTCCGCGGCATTGTCTGCCGCGACAAGGATGTG
Organism: Rhizobacter sp.; assembly: GCF_031412075.1. GTDB lineage: Bacteria > Pseudomonadota > Gammaproteobacteria > Burkholderiales > Burkholderiaceae_C > Rhizobacter. Next base: position 707 of record NZ_JANOCG010000550.1, on the reverse strand, counting down.
GGTGTTCAGGCGCGGCGTCAATCGGTCCGCATCCGCAATCGAGGCAGAAATGCCGGGAACGGCCCGCCGCAACGGCCAGCGACACGCCAGCCGCCTGGGCAACAAAGCGCAACACCAACCAGGCGGTCAACAACATGGGCATGGCAAAGAATGAGAGGACATCGACGCGACCAGGACTTCGCACAGACCAGGCGACAGTTTTCTCGGCCTACCGTCTGTTTTTCGGCATGAACGCCACTCACTTGAATCGCGGCGGCCCGCGGTGAGAAGCCGCGTGGTCAGTCCTTACAATCATGGCAATGACGCTCGTGCTGCTCTCCGTGTTGGCACTGCTTGCCATGCTGGCTGCAGCGGCCGCCGTGGCCTGGGCCCTGCACCTGCAACGTGCGCAACGTGAGCTGCAGAACGATCTGCAGAGCAGCCGCGCTCAGGCCCAAGCTCTCGCCAGCGCCCTCGATGTGTGGCAATGGCGCACCGACTCACAACACCGCCTCAGCCTGCTGCGCCCGCCCTCATCGGCCAGCGCGCGCTGGCCAGCCCTCGACGGCAAACCCCTGCTCTGGGAACACTTCCAGTCTGATGACAGCGCCGGCCTGCGCGCCCGTGTGCACAGCCACGCTGCGGTCGATGCGCTGGCGGTCTGGCACACCGACAGCGCCGGCGAGCGCCACGAGCTGGTGCTTCGCGGCGCCCCGCTGTTCGACATG
>NZ_JANOCG010000549.1:0-7474 GCF_031412075.1 Rhizobacter sp. | reverse complement strand
AAGAGCGTGCCTGCTCTGCTGCTCGAATCCGACACGCCGAACTGGTTCGACCCCTACCCGGCGGTGCAATGGGGCGAGTTCAAAGACTGGCAGTCGGTGGCGCGCTGGGCGGTGCCGTACTACCGCGTGCCGGCGCAGCTCGCGCCCCTTGGGCCACAACAGGCGCGCGTGCAGGTGGTGCACCGGCACATTCCATTGCAGGTCAAAGCGGCCGAACTGCCTGCTGCCGAAGACCGGGTTGCTGCCGCGCACCGAGTAGGCGTACTCGACCACGTCGCCCACGCGGATGTCGTCGAGGAACAGGTTGGCCGTCTTGCTTCCGTCGTAGATGAGGTATTCGAGTTCCTGCTCTCGCTGCAGCACCTTCACCGAGGAACTGGCCAGCTTGGGAATGACGCGTGCACCGCGGCGCACCTGAACCATGTGCAGCGCCAGCGACTGGTACGAGGGGTCGAAGCGGATTTCCACGTGCGCCACGGATTCGACGCCGCGCTCGTTCAGCGCCTTGGTGGCGATGTGGCGGTAGTGCACCTTGTCACGTGCCTCGACCTGGGTCTGGGTGTCGACCAGCAGGTAATGAACGCCTTGGCTGATCTGCCCGGTGGGCATCACGGCGGGCTCGGAAGGGACCACGGTGCGCACCCATTCCGGGATGGGTGATACGGAAAATTCTCGCGGGGTGGCCAGGGCGCCGCCCATGGCCACCACAGTGCAGCACAGCACGACGCAGCGCAGCCAGGCGCTGCCACAGGCGTGCAGATTGGATCTGGATTTCAAGAAGGCTCCCTCGCTTCGCTGTCGATGTGGTGCAAGCGGCAGGTGCGTTGCGCGCCGCTGTGTTCAGCGGATTCTTTCACGGGATGCGGGGTGCCTCCAACGCGCGAGCGCTGCGGCGCTCGCCGAAGACGTGACTTTCGCTGCAGCTTGACGCCGCCCGAGGGGGAGGGGAGTTGAAGGCTCTGGCCGGCGGCCAGGGCAGGCCGTTCAGGCCTGGATCACACCGCCGCGCATGGCGCGCTCTGCGCCGGCGGTGGAGTAGACCGACGCGGCGCGGTCGCGCGGCATCAGCACGTCGATGGCGCGGTCGAGCGCAGCCGTGGCGCGGGCCAGTGACTCGCGTTGCGAGGCCACCAGGCCGCTCGCGAGCTTCAAACGCTCACGCAGGGGCGGGGGCACCGGGCCGCTGCGGGCGGCGTGGCTGAAGTGGTCGACGGCACGCGCCAGCGCGCGGTGCAGTTCGGTGGCGTGGTGGTCGATCGCCACGCTGTCGTTGGCGCGCAGCGATTCGCCCAGCGACGCGAGCTGGGTTTCCACCGCGGCGAGCGTGGTTTCGAGTTCAGGGCTAGCCGTGATCGGGGCTGGCGTGTTCATGGTCGGGTTCACCAGGGGTGAGCTGCGCGCTGGAGAGGCCAACACCTTCAGTGTTGTGCCTTGCCCAGCACTTCGTTGGCGTTGGCGATCAGCCGGTCGGCGATCTTCTCGGCGTTGATTTCGAACTTGCCGTCGCTGATGGCTTGCGTGATGCGCGCCACCTTGTCGGCGTCAAATTCCGAGTTGGCGCCAGTCGACAGCAACGAGGCGGCCGTGTTGGACAACTCGACCTTCGCGCTCGGGTCGGTGGTGTTGCCAGTCTTTTCCGGCGCCTTGGCGGTTTCGGCGGGCTGGTTGCGCGCCGGGCCAACGGGGCCGACGCCTGCGGGTTTGTCTGCGGGATTGCCGATTTTCATCATGTACTCCTACGGTCGGGAGAGGGCCCGAACCTTTCAACATGGACGGTGTATCGGCCCGTCCGGCGCTGGACTTTAGGTTTTTCTTTTGAATTGTGAGTGCCGCGCCTAGATTTCACAATGCGATCTCCAGCTGGCGCTCCGCCACCGGCATGCCTGACAGCACGCGCCCGCTCTCCGTGCGCACACGGGCCGGCTGCCCTTCCATCCCGGCCGTGACGGCTTCACCCGACCCGGCCACCGCAAAACCTTGACCCGCCACGCGGATCTGCACGCGCTCGCCTGCCGCAAACCACTGGCGCGCCTTCAGGCTGCGCTCGCGCAGGCTTTGGCCGGGAGTGAGCGCTGTCGCCAGCGTGCGGCCGAGCAGCACGCTCACCTCGGTCACCGGTGGGTTCAATGTGTCTTCGGCCAAGTTGATCTCGGCTTGACGGAAATCGCCTGCTGCCAGCACGTGGCCAGCCGGCAGGGCGGCGGTTGAGACCATCGCCGGGCCGAACACGTTCACCGTGATCGGCAGATAAACGTTCCAGGGTGTGACGCCTTTCACACAACGCAGGCCCACACGCGTTTTGCCCCAGAGGCGCGCGCCGTTGGGCAGGAAGGGTTGCACCTGCTCGCAAGGGCTCAGGCGCAGGCGGGCGTCGAGTCGGCCCGTGGCCACTTCGACACGCGGCATGCCGGTGCCGGTCAGCTTGGCCATCACGAACTGGCGCACTTGTTCTATCAGGGGATCGGGCTGTGCATGTGCGCTGCCGGCCAGTGCACACAGCCAGGCGATGAGCAGCGAACGCAAGAGGTGCAGGGTCTTTTCCACGCTGCCACTTTAGAGGGGGAGGCGCCAGCCAAGGCCCTGAAATGACCAAGAAAGGGCTTGCTATTCCCGCTTATGTTTTGAAACACGCTGCCCACAATCCATTCGCATCACCCCATGGGTTTTTTGGGTACAGCAACATGTTGGATCGACTCACCAGTTCGCTCGACTTTCACGGCCAGGCCTTGAGCCTGCGCTCGGAGCGGCAACGCCTGATCGCAAGCAACATCGCCAACGCCGACACGCCGGGCTATGTGGCCCGCGACATGGACTTCTCTGCCGCCTTGCGCCAGGCCACCGGCCAGATGCAGGGCGCCACGGCGCTCGCTGCCAGCCAGCCGGGCCACATCGGTGGTGGTGGCGGCACGGATGCCGCCGCACAAGCCAACCTGGTGTATTCGATGCCCAGCCAGACCAACCTCGACCGCAACACGGTCGACATGGACCGCGAGCGCGCCAACTTTGCCGACAACTCGGTGCGCTACGAAGCCACGCTGCGCTTCATCAACGGCAACGTGCGCACGATGCTCGATGCGATCAGGGGGCAGTCATGAGGGCTCGGAGCACACCGTGCGTTTCTTTCAACCGCCAAGGCGCCAAGAACACAAAGGTCGCCAAGACTTTTGAGTTGTCTCTGCGACCTTTGCGTTCTCTGCGCCTTGGCGGTCTCAAGACCGTTCCACGGGCGCTCGGGTTCAACCAAGGGGCACTGGCATGAGCATGTTCCAGATTTTCAACGTGAGCGGCAGCGCGGTCAGCGCGCAGTCGCAGCGCCTCAACGTCGTCGCCTCCAACCTGGCCAACGCCGACACCGTCGCCGGCCCCGATGGCCAAGCCTACAAGGCGCGGCAGGTCACGTTCCAGACCGAGCTGATGGGCAAGACCGGCCAGATGGGTGACGCGGGCACCGCCGGCGTGAAGGTCAGCAACATCAGCGAAGACCAGACGCCAGGCCGCCGTGTGCACGACCCCAAGCACCCGAGCGCTGATGCGGAAGGTTATGTGACCTACAGCAACGTGAACGCGGTCGAGGAGATGGTCAACATGATCTCGGCCTCGCGTTCGTACCAGAACAACATCGAAGTCATGAACACGGCCAAGACGCTGCTGCTCAAGACGCTGCAGATGGGTCAGTGACCCTGAACTGACAAGGACACACCATGCCCGTCACCAACGTTCAATCGACCTACGCCGCGCTCAACGAAAAAAGCAGCGTCGTCACCGCCAACGAGGCCGGCAGCGCCGACCGCTTCTTGAAACTGCTGGTCGCGCAGATGCAAAACCAGGACCCGCTGGCCCCGATGGACAACGCCCAGGTCACCAGCCAGATGGCGCAGATCAACACCGTCACCGGCATCGAGAAACTCAATGGCACGGTGCAAGGCCTGTCGGGCCAGTTCATGCAGATGCAGGCGCTGCAAGGCGCCGCGCTGGTCGGGCGCGATGTGGTCGTGCCGGGCAACAAGATGGACATGGACAACGGCGTGGGCGTGGGCGGCTTCGAGCTGAACAGCGCGGCCGACAACGTGCGCGTCGAAGTGCTGGGCCCTGGTGGCCACGTGATCGACACGCTCGACCTCGGCGCCCAGACCGCCGGCATGCACAGCTTCGAATGGAATGCGGGCACCAACGCCAGCGCCACCGGCGTCACCTTCCGCCTGTCGGCCACCAGCGGCAGCGTGAAGCTTGAAGCGACCGCGCTGATGCGCGACCGCGTGCAAGCCGTCAACACCTCGGGCGACAGCCTGCAGCTTGAGCTGCAAAACGCTGGCAGCGTGGCCTACGCCCTCGTCAAAGCCTTCAACTGATCACTGCTTCCAACAAGGACACCCCATGAGCTTCCAACAAGGTCTTTCCGGTCTGAACGCAGCGAGCAAGAACCTCGATGTGATCGGCAACAACATCGCCAACGCCAACACCTATGGCGCCAAGTCGTCGCGCGCCGAGTTCGGCGACATGTACGCCGCGGCACTGGGCGCGGGCGGCAGCAGCAGCATCGGCATTGGCGTGAACCTGCAGGCGGTGACGCAGCAGTTCAGCCAGGGCAACATCACCACCACCGCCAACGGGCTGGACCTCGCCATCAACGGCCAGGGCTTCTTCGAAGTGAACAGTGGCGGCCAGACGCTCTACTCGCGAAACGGCCAGTTCCAGGTCAACAAAGACGGCTTCATCGTCAACAACCAGAGTGGCCAACTGCTGGGCTACCCGGCCGACGCACAAGGCGTGATCCAGCCCGGCCTGGCCGTGCCGCTGCAGCTGCCCACCGCGGGCATCGACCCGGCGCCCACGACCGAGATCACGATGGAGATGAACCTCGACTCGCGTTCGGCCGTCACGCTGCCGGCGACCACGCCGATGGTCAACTTCAGCGACGCGACCACCTACAACAACGCCACCTCGCTCACCGTCTACGACGACCTGGGCCAGGACGTGGCGCTGACCTATTACTTCCAGAAGACCGCCACCTCCACCTGGAACGTGTACGTCACGGCCAACGGCACCTCGGTGGCGGTGGACGGCGCCGGTGACCCGGCCCCGCTGACCACCATGGTCTTCCCCGCCAACGGCGGCTCGCCGACCGCTCCCGCCGGCGCGGTGACGCTCGACGTTCCGGCCTCGACCAACGCCGCCGGTGCTGACACGCTGGCCATACCCGGAATCCAGCTCAGCCTGTCAGGTGCCTCGCAGTTCGGTGCCGGCTTCGGCGTGACCAACCTGACGCAAGACGGCTACGCCCCCGGCCAGCTTTCGGGCCTGTCGATCGAAAAAGACGGCATCGTGATGGCGACTTATTCCAACGGCCAGTCCAAGCCGGCCGGCCAGATCGAGCTCTCCACCTTCCGCAATCCACAAGGCCTGAAGCCGCTCGGTGGCAACCTGTGGTCGCGCACCTATGAGTCGGGCGACCCGATCGTGGGCACGCCGGGCCAGGGCAACCTGGGGGTGCTGCAGTCGGGCGCGCTGGAAGAGTCGAACGTCGACCTCACCGCCGAGCTGGTCAACATGATCACCGCGCAGCGCACCTACCAGGCGAATGCACAGACGATCAAGACGCAAGACCAGGTGTTGCAGACGCTGGTGAATTTGCGCTGATCGATTGATCTAGAAGGAGCCAGCCATGGACCGCATGATTTACCTGTCGATGTCTGGCGCCAAAGCCATGATGCAGCGGCAAGACACGCTGGCCAACAACCTGGCCAATGTGTCGACGCCCGGCTTTCGCGCCGAGCTGCAGGCGTTTCGCGCGGTGCCGGTGTTGGGCAGCGGCGCCAGCACGCGGGTTTATGCGCTCGAAAGCACGCCGGGCTACAACGACGCGCCGGGTGTCATCACCAACACCGGCCGCAACCTCGACGTGGCAGTGCAGGGCAAGAGCTGGCTCACCGTGCAAGCACTCGACGGCACCGAGGCCTACACCCGCGGCGGTGCACTCGACATCAGTGCCGACGGCACGCTCACCACCCGCAGCGGCCTGCCGGTGATGGGCGACGGTGGCCCGATCCAGATCCCCGCCAACAGCGAAGTGAGCATTGGGGGTGACGGCACCATCAGCGCCAAGAACGCCAGCACCGGCAAGAACGTGGCGGTGGGCAAGCTCAAGCTCGTGACGCCAGAGACCGCGTTCGAACGTGGCGAAGACGGCCTGTTCCGCGCGGCCGAAGGCGACCTCGCCGCCGACCCGCTGGCCCGTGTGCAAGACGGCGCGCTCGAAGGCTCGAACGTGAGCGCGGTCGAGACCATGGTCTCGATGATCACCGCGGCGCGTCAGTTCGAAGCGCAGAAGAAGAGGCTGCAAACCGCCGAGGGCGACGAAAAGGCCGCGGCGCAATTGCTCTCAATGAGTTGATAAGGAGCATTCACCATGATGCGTTCCCTGTGGATTTCAAAGACCGGCATGGAGGCCCAGCAAACCCAGCTGGACCACATCTCGAACAACCTCGCCAACACCGCGACCAACGGCTACAAGAAGTCGCACGCGGTGTTCGAAGACCTGATGTACCAGAACCTGCGCCAGGCCGGTGCCAACAGCACCGAGCAGACCACGCTGCCCACCGGCTTGCAGGTGGGCCTGGGCACACGCGCCGTGGCCACCTCGCGCAGCTTTGCGCAAGGCAACCTGCAGCAAAGCAGCAACACGCTCGACGTGGCGGTGCGCGGCAGCGGCTTCTTCGAAATCCAGATGCCCGACGGCACGCCCGGCTACACGCGTGACGGCTCGTTCCAGGTCAATGCACAAGGGCAGCTCGTCACCAACAACGGCTTCGCCGTGCAACCCGGCATCACCATCCCGGCCAACGCCCAAAGCGTGACCATCGGTGCCGACGGCACGGTGAGTGTGGCCATCTCTGGCCAGACCACGCCGCAGAACGTGGGCCAGCTGGCGCTGGTGAGCTTCGTCAACCCGGCGGGCTTGGAGCCCAAGGGCCAGAACCTCTACACCGAGACGGCCGCCTCGGGCACACCGACAGCAGGCACGCCAGGTTTGAACGGCCTGGGTGCCTTGCAACAAGGCATGGTCGAAACCTCGAACGTGAACGTGGTCGAAGAGCTGGTCGGCATGATCCAGACGCAGCGCGCCTACGAACTCAACTCGAAGGCCATCCAGACCTCCGACCAGATGCTGGCGCGTCTGGCGCAGCTGTGATGAAGCTTGTGTTTTTAGCGGCGGCCTGCGTGGCCCTCGCCGGCTGCGAAACGCCTTACAGCCTGCCCAAGGTCGACGTCGCCGGCTCGCCTACCGTGCGGCCGCAACCGGTGGCCACCCCGGTGGTGAACAACGGCTCGATCTTCCAGGCCGGGCAGTACCGCCCGCTGTTCGAAGACCACCGCGCACGCCTGGTCGGCGACATGATCACGGTGCAGATCGTCGAGAAGGTCAGCGCCCCAACCAGCCAATTCCCTGCGCATCGGCCTGCGCGCCGCGGCCGCG
>NZ_JANOCG010000548.1:0-7647 GCF_031412075.1 Rhizobacter sp. | reverse complement strand
GCTTTTCCGGCGGCCTGACGGGCGGTCATTCCCGCGGAGGCTTCTTCTCACTGCGTGAGACTGCGTCGGGATGTGCCCCCGACAGGGCAGTAACTTTCTTTTGCTTCGCCAAAAGAAAGTCACCAAAGAAAAGGCGACCCTGCTCGTCGGTCGGTCCTCGGGACCGACTGCTCTGCGCTGCTCGGTCATTGCAGCTCGCGCAGAACTCGCTACGCGGCCTGTGGCCGCTGCGCTCAAACAACCGCGCGAAGTCAGATGTGAAAGCACGCTACGCGTGCAGCCCCAAAGCCCTGCGCTGCTCGACGGCTCACCAAGGGGACCCGAGAGAAGGCTCGCCTTCGGCATCGTGTCACGCCTCGCTTCGCATCGGCGAGGCGAAGCCAAGCGCTTCAGACCCACGCAACGCGAGGCCAGCTGGCGTTCGTCTCCCCCTTCGGACGAGCAGCGCAAGGCAGCCCTCGCAACGCGAGGGCCGAGGAGGCTGGGGTCGCTTCTGTGCCAACTTTCTTGTCGACACAAGTTCGCGAAGCGGGGATCTGCTCACTTTGCGAAGCAAAGTTATGCAGATACCAAAGGAGGTCGGCCGCCGGGCCGAACACCCGGCGCGGCCTCACGCAGTGAACAAGAGCCACAACGCGAAGCGGCACAAGGGCTTCGATCCGTGAAGCGGACCCTGTCCTGAGCTTGTCGAAGGGTCAGCCCGAACGGAGGGGACGCGCGGCAGGCTCCTGGATTCCCGCCTCCGCGGAAACGACAAGCCGACCCAGGACTAGCACTTCCAGGCCAGTCCCCACACCCCATCCCCCACCCGACCTGTCACGCCGCCTCGCGAGACTCTTTGGTAGTCCATCAAACACAACAAGGAGCGTCCGATCATGCAAGAAGTCAACCGCCGAAGCTTTCTGGCTTTCATCGGCAGCACCGGCGCCACCGCCGCCGTCGGCGGCGCAGGCACGCTGCTGGCCAGCAGCAGCGCCTATGCGTTGCCGGTACCCGTCAGCTTCACGCCGGTGCGTGTGCCGTTCCCGCTGCCCATCTTCACCACCAACAACAACTGGCTGCCCACCGGCCTCAATGGCGTGGGCATGACCATCGCGTCGGTGGAAACCGGCGGCCCGGCTGTCGAGCTGCCCAGCTACACCGTGATCGACGACGTGGTGGTGGCCCCCGAGTTCGAGCGCTACGTCATCAGCGCCTGGGGCGACCGCCCGTTTGCCGATGCCAACCAGTACGTGGGCTTCAACGCCGACTACACCGGCTACATCCCGCTGTCGGGCACCAACGAAGGCCTGCTCTGGACCAACCACGAGTACGTGTCGTACCCGTTCTCCGAGATCTGCCCCGAATCGGCCATCAACACGCCGCCCGGCAACAACGTGTTCCAGCGTGTGATCGGCTTCGCACTGCCCACCACCAAGACCACCGAGTACATGGGCGAGTGCCTGTACAACGTGGGCGGCTCGATCCTGCGCATTCGCCGTGTCACGCGCGGCGGCCGCTTTGGTGTGGTCAACGGCCACGCCGACAACCGCCGCCTGCACGGCCTGTCGGGCCTGGCCGTCAACGCCACCCGCACCGACGCCTACTACACCACCGGCCGCACGACCACGCAGTACGCGACGGTCACCTCGTGGGGCGCGCTGCCGCACCAGGCCGGTGACAACAACTACCTCGAAGGCACCGGCCCGGCTGCCGTGCAAGTGTTCCCGCTCAGCAGCGACACGCTGGGCAACAAGATCATCGGCACGCTCGGCAACTGCTCGGGCGGCACCACCGCCTGGGGCACGATCCTGTCGTGTGAAGAAAACTTCCAGGCCGACGCCAGCGCGTTCTACCTGGGCGTGACCGAAGCCGTGCGGCCCAACGGCACGCAGACGGGCTACGTCTCCAGCGGCACACAAACCGAAACCGGCAGCCGCACTGCGGGCGCCGAATTCGGCCTGGTCGGTGAGAAGTACGGCTGGGTGGTCGAGGTCGACGTGAAGAACCCGGCTGTGCGCGCCAAGAAGCACACCGCGCTGGGCCGCTTCCGCCATGAAAACGTGGCCTTGCGCACCGATGCCGGCCAGCGCCTCGCCGCTTACATGGGCGACGACCGCCGTGGTGGCCACGTGTGGAAGTTTGTCAGCGATGGCGTGGTGAGCAACGTCACCAGCCCGGCCAACAGCAGCCTGTTCGAAAGCGGCACCTTGTACGTGGCGCGCTTCAACGCCAACGGTACCGGCACCTGGATCCCGCTGCTGATGAGCACGCCCACCAACCCGAACTCGCCGACGGCCATTTCGTCGGTTCAGTTTGCCAACGAAGGTGTGCGCGACCGCAATGGCCTGGTCAACCTGCCGCGCCGCAACGGTGTGGCCGGCCAAACGGTGGATGGCGGTTTCTTCGCCTGCACCACGCTCAACGAAGCCACCGCCTTGAGTGGCTACCAAGGCCGCACGCTGGCCGACTTCTACACCAGCCAGGGCGCCATCTTGTGCGACGCCTTCGCAGCAGCCAACCTGGTTGGCGGCACACCGGCCGCACGCCCTGAAGACGTGGAAGTGCACCCCAAGACCAAGGAGGTGTTCATCGCCTTCACCGACGGCGCGGCCGGCGGCGACGGTTATGCCGATTCACGCATCTTCACGGTGAGCAAGTACAACGCCGGCATCGCCACCGAGCAGCAAAGCGGCGGCTTGTACAAGCTGGTGGAGTCGGGCAACGATGGCGCCGCCACCAGCTTCACCTGGACGCGCTTCCTGCAAGGCGGTGAAGCCGGCGCCGCCAACGGCACCGGGTTTGCCAACCTCGACAACCTGGCCTTTGATGCCAAGGCCAATGTGTGGGGCGTGATGGACATGTCCACCAACCTGCACAACGGCATCGGCCTGGGCCTCTCGGCCACGCCGACCAACATCAACCACAGCCTGGTGGGCTCCAGCGCGGCCTCGAACCTGGTCGGCATCTACGGCAACAACTGGTTGTTCTGCATCCCGACCGAAGGGCCGGACGCGGGCAAGCAGCTGCCGTTTGCCATCGGCCCGACGCGTGCCGAAATGACCGGCCCGACCTTCGTCGGCGACCACCTGATCCTGGCCATCCAGCACCCGGGTGAAAACGCACCGATCGACGCGCAAAACACCGGCCCGCGCACCCGCTCGATCGAGATGCTCTCGCTCGACGGCACGAGCGTGTTCAACCAGACGCGCACCGTGCCCTTCGGCAGCCAGTGGCCGAGCAACACGATTGCAGGCAACACCTCGGGCATCCCGAAGCCGGCCGTGATCGGCATTCGCCGCAAGAACGGCGGCTCGTTCATCTGAGCCCGCGGCCACGACCCCTCACAAAATAGCCAGGAGAAATTCAAATGAAAAATCGCATTGCCGCAGCGGCTCTGCTGCTCGCCATGACCGGTGCGGCGCAAGCCGCCATGGTCACCCTCACCAACGAGTACCGCGTCGACTTCGCGAGCAACACCATCGACTACGCGACCGGCCTGCCCACGGGTTCGTCGTTCTTCGTCAGCGCCACCTTCGACGATGTGAACCTGGTCGACAACCAGCTGAGCATCGCCCCGGGTTCGCCGACCGACAGCTTCACGCTGAACTTCGGCAACTACAGCTTCAATGCCGCCAGCGACAACTTCGGCGGCCCGCTGATCCAGACCAGCGCCTCGCCCTCGGGGCTCGTGTTCTCGGGCCTGTTGTTCGAGACCCTGTTCAACATCGCCACCGGCCCCGGCACGGGTGAGTACCTGCTGAGCTTCACGGGCAACAGCTTCCAGCTCACACCCTCGGGCAACACCAGCGACTTCGTCAGCACCGGTGCCGTGCAAGTGGTGCCGCTGCCTGCGGTGCTGCCCTTGCTGTTGGCAGGCCTGGGCTTCTTCGGTGTGATCGGCCGGCGCAAGCAGCGCTGAGAAACCTGCACGTCATTCCCGCCTTCGCGGGAGTGACCGCGCGTAAAAAGAATCCGGGGAACAGCATGACGAATCGGTGGCAAACAAGGTGTGCGGCGCTGCTGGCAGCGCTGACCTGCGTGGTGAGCGGGACTGCTACGGCGTCGACCTCGGGTGTGGTCATCAGCCAGGTCTATGGCGGTGGTGGCAATGCCAGCGCGCCGTACCTGAACGATTTTGTCGAGCTGTACAACGCGGGAGCGGCATCGGTCTCCATGGCTGGCTGGTCTGTGCAGTACACGTCAGCCACCGGCACGAGCTGGGGCAGCCAGAAGGTCAACCTGAGTGGTGCCATCGCACCAGGCCAGTACCTGCTGGTCCAGCTGGGCAGCGGCGGTGCGAACGGCGTGGCCCTGCCCACGGCCGACTTCAGCGGCACGTTCAACATGAGCGCTACCGCCGGCAAGGTAGCCCTGGTGAGCAGCACCACGTCGTTGACGGCGGCCACTTGCCCGACAGACGCCACCATCGTCGACCTGGTCGGCTTTGGCAGCACGGCCAACTGCTCCGAGACTGCGGTCACGCCGGCGCCGTCGGCCACCAACGCGGTGCTGCGCGCAGCCGGTGGCTGCACCGACGCCAACAACAACAGCACCGATTTCGCCATTGGCGCGCCAACCCCGCGCAACGCTGCGTCGCCGCCTGGCAACTGCGGTGTGGTGGCTCAGCCCGTCGTCCCGTCATGCCCTGCCAGCCTGAACGTGGCCACCGGCGCGGCGGTCGAGTTCCCGCTGTCGGCCAGCGACGCCGACAGTATCGTCAACGCCGCCACCTTCCAGAGCGGCAACGCACCTGGCATGAGCCTCACCGCGTTCAACGCGGCGAGCGGCAATGGTGCGAGCGCCAGCGTGCGCCTGAGCCTGGCCAACACGGTCGCCGCCGGCAGCTACCCGGTGGTCGTGAACTTCAGCAACAACGCCAGCCAAGCGGCCACCTGCACCATCAACCTCAGCGTGGCCGCGGTGTCGCCGACCTTCACCCCGATCTACAGCATCCAGGGCAGCGGCACGACCAGCGGCCTGCTGGGCGCACGCACCACACGCGGGGTGGTCACCCAGGTCAACAGCAACGGCTACTACATCCAAGACGCCGCCGGCGACGGCAACACCACCACCTCGGACGGCATCTTCGTCTTCACCAGCGTGGCGCCCTACGTGTCGCTCGGCCAGTTGGTGCAGATCACCGGCACGGTGACCGAGTTCAACACCGGTGCGGCCGGCAACGCACTCACCGCCGCCAACCCGGTGACCCAGTTCACCAGCCTCACCAGCACCGTCTTCGCCGGCACCGGCAGCATCACGCCCACCGTCATCACCTTGCCCGTTGCGACGCAGGGTGACCTGGAGCGCTACGAAGGCATGCTGGTGCAGATCAACACGCCGCTCACGGCCTCGCAAAACTTCTTCCAGGGGCGGTATGGCCAGGTCACGCTGTCGGCGAATGGACGGCTGATCAAGCCGACCAACATCTACCGCCCCGGCACAGCGCTGGCCCTCAGCCAGCAAGACCTGAATGCACGCAGCAGCATCATGCTCGACGACGGCAGCAGCCTGCAAAACGTCAACCCCACGCCCTACATCGGCGCCGACAACACACTGCGCGCGGGCGACACGCTGCCCGCCGGCCTGACCGGCGTGATCGACTACGGCCTCGCCACCAACATCAACACGGGTCTCGCGATGTACCGCATCCACCCGAGCACACCGCCTGCGTTCACACGCAGCAACCCGCGCACCGCCGCGCCGCCCGCCGTGGGGGGCAACGTCAAGGTGGCGAGCTTCAACGTGCTCAACTTTTTCACCACCTTCACCAATGGCAACACCGCGGGGGGCCTCACCGGCCAGACCTGCACCCAGGGCAGCGACACGCCCAGCGCCTCGTTGTGCCGCGGCGCCAGCAACCTGGCCGAGTTCACGCGCCAGCGCGCCAAGACCGTGCAGGCCATGGCGGCCATCAACGCCGATGTGTTCGGCCTGATGGAGATCCAGAACAACGGCACGGTGGCGGTGCAAAACCTGGCCGATGCACTCAACGCCGTGGTGGGCGCCAACACCTACGCGGTGGTGCCCAACCCACCGACCACCGGCACCGACGCGATCCGCCTGGCCATGCTCTACAAACCCGGCACGCTCAGCCTCTCGGGTATATCGATGAGCGATGCCAACGCCGTGCACAACCGGCCGCCGTTTGCACAGACCTTCGCGACCGTGAGCAACGGCCAGAAGTTCAGCGTGGTGGTGAACCACTTCAAGTCAAAAGGCAGCTGCCCGGCCAGCGGCGTCGATACCGACCAGGGTGATGGCCAGGGCTGCTGGAACGAGCTGCGCAAACAGCAGTCGAGCGCCTTGCTCACCTTCATCGGCACGGTGCAATCCACCGCCGCCGACAACGACGTGATCGTGATCGGTGACCTCAACGCCTACGGTGTCGAAGACCCGATCGACGTGCTGACGACCGCCGGCCTGGTGAACCAGATTGCACAGGTCGACCCGGCCACCTACTCGTATGTGTTCGACGGCGAAGCCGGCTACCTCGACCACGCGCTGGCCACGCCCAGCCTGTCGGCGCAGGTGGCGGGCACGGTGCACTGGCACATCAATGCCGACGAGCCGTCGATCATTGACTACAACGAAGAGTTCAAGCAGCCGGCCTGCCCCACGTGCGGCCCTGACTACTACAGCGCCACCCCGTACCGCGCCTCTGACCATGACCCGGTGATCATCGGCCTGAACCTCTCCGGTGGTGCGGCGCAAACCATCAGCTTCGCCACGCCCGCCAACCGCGCGCTCAACTCGGGCAACTTCGTCGTCACGGCCACCGCCACCTCGGGCCTGGCGGTGAGCTTCAGCTCGGGCACCTTGTCGGTGTGCACGGTCACCCCCACCGGCACGGTCACGCTGGTCGCCACCGGCACGTGCACGCTGCACGCCAACCAGGCCGGCAACGCCAGCTTCGCGGCGGCACCGACTGTCAGCCGCAGCTTCAGCGTGACGGCCGCCGTGCCGGCGCAGAGCATCAGCTTCGCGCCGCTGCCCAACCGGCCGCTCGATGGCGGCAGCTTCACGCTCTCGGCCACGGCCAGCTCGGGCCTCGCCGTGAGCTACAGCAGCCTCA
This sequence comes from Rhizobacter sp., assembly GCF_031412075.1. Classification (GTDB taxonomy): domain Bacteria; phylum Pseudomonadota; class Gammaproteobacteria; order Burkholderiales; family Burkholderiaceae_C; genus Rhizobacter. The sequence continues at coordinate 593 of NZ_JANOCG010000548.1, read as the reverse complement.
CGCTGGCGGTGTGCACGGTCTCGGGCAACACCGTCACCGTGCTGGCGATTGGCGTTTGCACGGTCGCGGCCGACCAGAACGGTGTGCCGGGCTTCCAGCCGGCACCGCAGGTCACGCAGTCGTTCACGGTCACCGCAGCCACGGGCGGCGGTGACGGCGACGTGCCGACCTTGCCCGAGTGGGCGACGATTTTGATGGCCTTGTTCCTGCTCAGCGTGGGCATGGCGCGCAAGAACAAGGGCAAGGGCCGCTGATCCAAACGGAGTTCACACCATGATGAAAAAACTCATTGCCGTCCCCCTCGCCCTGGGCCTGATCGGCGCCGCCACCGTGGCCAACGCCGCCATCGTCATCAGCGCGGCCGGGCAGAACTACACGCAGGGCTTCGACACGCTCGCCAACACCGGCACCACCGCCACCTGGGCCAACGACAGCGCGCTCGCAGGCTGGAGCCTCTTCCGGCAGCCCGCATCCGGCACCGCCATCACGGCCGTCAACGTGGGCAATGGCAGCGGCAACGGCGGCGCGTTCTACAGCTTTGGCAGCGCGTCGAGCAGCGAGCGTGCACTCGGTGGCCTCGGCTCGGGCGGCGC
>NZ_JANOCG010000547.1:0-3318 GCF_031412075.1 Rhizobacter sp. | reverse complement strand
ATGGCGGTGGCGCCGTGGCCGTCGTGGGCCAGGGCCGACAAGGGCAGGGCCGCCAGGCAGGCGGCGCGTAGCGTGGTGCGGATCATCAAAACATCTCCTCGGGGATACATGCACTCGGTTGGTGCACGGTCACCATCTTGGTGCCGTCGGGGAAGGTGGCTTCGACCTGGATCTCGGGGATCAGCTCGGCGATGCCGTCCATCACGTCAGCCCGGGTGAGCACCGTCTTGCCCTCGCTCATCAGCGCGGCCACGGTCTTGCCGTCGCGGGCGCCTTCCATGATGGCGGCGCTGATCAGGGCCACGGCTTCGGGGTAGTTGAGCTTGAGTCCGCGGGCCTTGCGGCGCTCGGCCAGCAGCGAGGCCGTGAAGATCAGCAGCTTGTCTTTTTCGCGGGGAGTGAGTTCCATGGTGGTGCAAAAAGCAGAAGGTATGCCACATGTTAGGGCGCAGCAGCCCGCCGTGGCATGGTGCTTGCGCCTAGTCAACGCATGAAGCTTGCCACCTCGTCGACTCCAGACAACCCGCGCCTCGGCCCGGCGGTTGCGCCCCCCGAGCGCACCGAATCGGTGCTGGCCGACGGGGCGGTGCAGCGGGTGGTCAAGGTGCGCCGCGACTACAACAGCTGGGTCGCCCGCGAGACGATGGAAGACTACGCGCTGCGCTTCACGCCGCACAGCTTTCGCAAGTGGTCGGAGATGCGCGTGGCCAACACCGCGTTCGGCGCGGCCTCGTTCCTGATTCTGGAGGCGGTGGGCGCCACGCTGCTGGTGCAGTACGGCTTCTTGAACGCCTTCTGGGCCATCCTCGCCACCGGGTTGATCATTTTCCTGGCCGGCCTGCCGATCAGCATCTACGCCGCTCGCCATGGCTTGGACATGGACCTGCTCACCCGCGGCGCCGGCTTCGGCTACATCGGCTCGACCATCACCTCGCTCATCTACGCGAGCTTCACCTTCATCTTCTTCGCGCTCGAAGCGGCGGTGATGGCCTATGCGCTGGAGTTGGCCTTCGACATTCCGCCTGCGTGGGGCTCCCTCATCTGCGCGCTGGTGGTGATCCCGCTGGTGACGCACGGCGTCACCGCCATCAGCCGCCTGCAGGTGTGGACGCAACCGCTGTGGCTGGTGATGCTGGTCGTGCCCTACATCTTCGTGTTCAAGCACAACCCCGACGTGCTGAACGACCTGGCGCACTACGGCGGCGGCGAAGGGCAGGGTTCCAAGTTCAACGTGTACCTGTTCGGCGCTGCCATGACGGTCGGTATCGCCCTCATCACCCAGATGGGTGAGCAGGTGGACTACCTGCGTTTCATGCCTGAGAAGACCGCGCAGAATCGCCGCCGCTGGTGGGCCGGCGTGCTGATCGGCGGGCCGGGCTGGGTGATCCTGGGGGTCATCAAGATGCTCGGCGGCGCCTTGCTGGCCTACCTCGCCATCAGCCACTCCGTGCCGCTCGACCGGGCGGTCGACCCCAACCAGATGTACCTCGCGGCCTACGAATACGTGTTCGCCCGGCCGGGCTGGGCGGTGGCGGCGGTGTGTCTGTTCGTCGTGATCTCGCAGCTCAAGATCAACGTGACGAATGCGTACGCGGGCTCGCTTGCATGGAGCAACTTCTTCGCGCGCCTTACGCACAGCCACCCGGGGCGTGTGGTGTGGGTGGTGTTCAACACCATGATCGCGTTGATGCTGATGGAGCTCGACGTGTTCAAGGCGCTGGGCGGTGTGCTCGGGCTTTATTCCAACATCGCGATCTCGTGGCTGATGGCGGTGGTGGCCGATCTGGTGATCAACAAGCCGCTCGGGCTCTCACCGCCCGGGATCGAGTTCAAGCGCGCGCACCTGTACGACATCAACCCGGTGGGTGTGGGCGCGATGGTCGCGGCCTCGGTGTTGTCGGTGACGGCCTACCTGGGCGTGTTCGGGCCGCTGGCCGAGGCGTTCTCGGCCTTGATCGCGCTGGTGACGGCGATGGTCGTGTCACCGCTCATCGCCTGGGCTACAAAAGGCAAGTACTACATCGCCCGCCAATCTCCGCCGCGAGCGGGGCTGTTCACCGGCCTGCAAAGCTGCGTCATCTGCGAGCGCGAGTACGAGGGTGACGACCTCGCGCATTGCCCCGCGTACCTCGGCAACATCTGCTCGCTGTGCTGCTCGCTCGACGCCCGCTGCAACGACCTGTGCAAGCCCGAGGGGCGCTTGTCGGCGCAGTGGGCCGGCGCGTTGCGCTGGTTGCTGCCCAAGCGCGTGTGGCCCTACATCGATACCGGCCTGGGCCACTACCTGCTGCTAATGGCCATCGTGGTGCCGGTGCTGGCCGGACTGTTCGGCCTGTTGTACCACCAGGAGCTGCGCGCGATGGGCGAACACGCGCTGACCTTCGGGCCCACGCTGCGCCTCGGGTTCATCAAGGCTTTTGCGGCCTTGCTGCTGGTGAGCGGTGTGGTGGCCTGGTGGCTGGTGCTCACGCACAAGAGCCGCCAGGTGGCGCAGGAAGAGTCCAACCGGCAGACACAGGCAGTCCACGAGCAAACGCTGGCCCTGCGCCGCGAAATCGACTCGCACCGCCAGACCGACCTGCAGTTGCAAGAGGCCAAACTCCAAGCCGAAGGCGCGCGTCACCAGGCCGAGCTCGCCAACCAGGCCAAGAGCCGCTACATCACGACTGTGAGCCACGAGCTGCGCACGCCGCTCAACAGCATCCTCGGCTACGCGCAGCTGCTCGAAGAAGACGCATCGATCCCGCCCCACCGCAGGCAGGCCGTGAGCGTGATCCGCCGCGGTGGCGACCACCTGCTCTCGTTGATCGAAGGCACGCTCGACATTGCGCGCATCGAAGGCGGCAAGCTGCGACTCGAACCCAAGCCGCTGCGCTTTCGCGACTGTGTGCAGCAGATCGTGCGCATGTTCGAGCTGCAGGCGGTTGGCAAGGGCATCGAGTTTCGTGCCGAGCTGGCCGATGTGTTGCCCGAGGTGGTGCGCGCCGACGAGAAGCGCCTGCAGCAGATCCTGATCAACGTGCTGGGCAACGCGGTCAAGTTCACGCACACCGGCAGGGTGGTGTTTCGCTTGCGCTATGCACGCGAGATGGCCTTGTTCGAGATCGAAGACACCGGCCCCGGCATCGCGGCCGACGAGATCGAGCACATCTTCGAACCCTTCGCGCGTGGCTCCGAGGCGACCAGCGGTGGCACCGGGTTGGGCCTCACCATCGGCAAGATGCTCACCGACCTGATGGGCGGCGAGATGACGGTCAGCAGCACCGTGGGCGTGGGCACGGTGTTCCGCATCCGTCTCTTCCTGCCCGAAGCGCGCGG
>NZ_JANOCG010000546.1:0-4584 GCF_031412075.1 Rhizobacter sp. | reverse complement strand
AACGACCCGCACCCGCCCAGCACCGTGCTGCGTGGCCCGCGCATCGAAGACTTTGCGGCCATCGCCACCATGTCGATGATCCTGCCCGGCGTGACGGTGGGTGAGGGCGCCTTGGTCGGTGCACACAGCAGCGTGAACCGTGATGTGGCTCCGAACACCGTGGCCGCGGGTGCCCCTGCCAAGTTTGTTTGCAACGCCAACGAGATCAAGCTCAAAGACGGCACCGGCCGCCCCGCCTACCCCTGGCGTGACCACTTCCACCGCGGCTACCCCGAGGCGTTGGTTGCGCCAGGGGTAGGCGGGGCGGCCGGTGCCGTCTTTCAGCTTGATCTCGTTGGCGTTGCAAACAAACTTGGCAGGCGCCCCAGCAGCCACGGTGTTGGGCGCCACATCGCGGTTGACGCTGCTGTGCGCGCCGACCAGGGCGCCCTCACCCACCGTCACGCCGGGCAGGATCATCGACATGGTGGCGATGGCCGCAAAGTCTTCGATGCGCGGGCCACGCAGCACGGTGCTGGGCGGGTGCGGGTCGTTGGTCAGCACCACGTACGGGAAGATCCAGACGAAGCTGCCGATGCTCGATTTCTGGCCGATGTGCACGTTGCTGTGAAAGCGCACGTAGTTGCCGATGCTGCAGTGGCCTTGCAGGTCGCTGAGCGTGCCGATCTGCAGGTTTTCGCCCGCCACGGTCTTCTCGCGCACCGTCACGCGGTGACCGGTAACGAGGCGGTTGCCGAAGGTCGAGCCTTGGTAAAAGATGCTGTGCGAGCGAATCAGCGCCGAGTCACCGATGACGAGCGGCGCGCCCTCGGCCAGCGCTGAAGGCAGGCCGATCTCGCAGTGCGAGCCGATGACCGCGCCATCACCGATCTGCACGTCGTCGTGGATGATCGTGAACGGGCCCACGTCGATGTCGGCGCCCAGGCGGGCCTTCGGGGAAACGATCGCGGTGGCGTGAATCATTTGTCCGCTCCTCAGTGTGGTTCGTTGATCTCTGCGGGCTCAGCGGCGGCGAGTCACTGTAGGCGCTGGCGCACGCCGCTGCCGAGAGACCACAGCAAGGCGGTGGACTGCTGGCCGTCGTACAAGGCATTCACATAGGCCACGCGCAGACCGTAGTGGTCGCCCTCGGAGGCCATCACGTCGAACAGCGAGCGGCGGCCGAGTTGTTGCCATTGCTGCAGGGTGAAGTTGCGCACGCGGTCGCTGTCGCGCAGCACCTCGACCACGCGGCGGGCGCGGTCGAAGGAGCTCAGCGCCTGCTCATGGACTTCGGTCATGCGGAACTTGCGGGCTTCGAGCGCGTCGGCTCGCTGCAGCTTGGCCGCGGCGGCACGCTTTTGCGAGGAGTCGACCGCGTGGCCGGCAGGCAGGTTGAACAGGGGCACGCTGACGTTGATGCCGGCCGACCAGTTGGCCGAGTTGCCTGCGCCTCGCACCTGGTTGCCATTGGCCACCAGGTTGACCTGCGGCATGCGGGCCGCGCTCACCGAGCGCGACAAGGCTTCGGCCGCCAGGGCCTGCGCAGAAAGTTGGGCAATGTCGGGGGCGGTATCGGCCTGGGCCAGCACCTCGGGCAGTGGCGGCGGCGTCAGCAGCACCGACGACAGGCCTTCGCTGGGCGGCAAGGCATCGCCGACGAAGCGGCGCAGCCGCGTCTCGACCTGGCGCACCATCGACAGGGTTTGTGCCTGCGAGATCTCGGCCTGCTGCAGATTCTTCTGCGCCTGCACCAGCTCGCTGGTGCGGCCGCGGTCGGCGCGCACGATGGTCTCGAGCGCCTCGACCAGGCAGCTCATCTTGCGGGCGTACTGCTGGTACACCTGCGCTTGCAGGCGGTAGCGGCTGCGCTCGATGGCAAGCGATACGGTTTGCAGCGCCACTTGCTCCTGCGCGTTGATCTCGCCCAGGCGGGCCGACTCGGCCAGATTCTTGCGCCAGTCGGTCAGCTGGGTGGTGCGGCCACCGTCGTACAGCGGGGCGCTCAGCGTGATGCCGACACGGCCTTGTTTGCCACGGCTTTCTTCCACATCGGCCACCTTGGTTTCGGTGGCGCCGATGAAGCCATTGGCCGTCAGCTGCGGCCAGTGGCCGGAGCGGGCTTCGTCGACGTCAATCGCAGCGGCTTCGGCCAGCAGCCTCACGGCGCCCAGCGCCTGGCTGCGGCGCTGCGCTTCGACGACCATGTTTTGCAGGTTGGCGCGGGCCGCACCGGCGTCGATGGGCATGCCGTTGGCATTGCTGCCGGTACGCATTTCGACGTTGTCTTCATCGATGCAGCGGGCTTGCGCGCCCAGCATGGCGCTGGTGGCCAACAAGGCGGCGGCACAAACCGGCAGCAGGCGAACGGAAGTGAATTTCATCGGGGAACGCTCCTGGGCATTCCCGTCAGTACACCGCAGCGGGGGGGTGTTTGATGGGTTGAAAGCGGGGCGGTTTCAGTGCCAATTCGTGGGGAATCGGCTCGGGGGCGAGGTCTTTTGGACGCAAAGGGCGCGAAGAAAGACGCAAAGGTCGCAAAGAAAACCAAAGGCTTGTCTTTCCTTCGCGTGGAGTTGACCCCGTTCCGCGGACACCCGATCCTTGAGGAATAGGAGAGATCCGAGATGAACAGAACGAGGCCATACCCGGCACAGTTTCGAGAACAGATGGTGGAGCTGGTGAGAGCTGGACGAGTGCCGGCGGAGCTGGCCAGAGAATTCGGCTGCTCGGCCAACAGCATCCTGAACTGGTGCCACCAGGCGCAAGGCCCACAAGCGCAACGCAACGCGCCAGCAAAGCCGGCGCTGAGCACTGAGGAGCGGGACGAGCTGCACAAGCTGCGCCGCGAGAACCGGCAACTGCAGCTGGAGCGAGACATCCTGGCAAAGGCTACGGCCTGGTTCGCCGCGAAGGGCGAGAAGACGTACATACCGTCTTCGAGCTTGTGAAGGCGAACCAGGCCGAACTACCCGTGCAGCAGATGTGCCGAGTGCTGGGCGTGTCCACCAGTGGGTACTACGCGTGGCGTGAGCGAGGTGTATCGCCCCGCGTGGGTGCAAATGCGGCGGTGACGCAGCGCATCCGCGCGATCCACTTGGCATCGGACGCGACCTACGGCATGCCCCGGGTGAGAGCCGAGCTGATCGATCAAGGCGAGCAGATCAGTCGCAAGCGCGTGGCCCGGCTGATGCGCAAGGCGGGGTTGTACGGCGTGAGCCGGCGCCGCGGCTACACGGTGACCACGCGACGCGATGACTCGCACGAGCGGGTACCCGACCTGGTGGATCGGCAGTTCGAAGCATCCGGGGCGAATCAGCTGTGGGTGGCCGACATGACCTACGTGCCCACCTGGGAGGGCTTCATCTACCTGGCCATGGTGCTGGACGTGTGGAGCAGGCGCATCGTGGGCTGGTCGATCGGGGAGACGATGGATGCACAACTGGTGAGCAGCGCGCTGGAAATGGCGGTGCAGCAAAGGAGGCCCGATACCGTGATCCATCACAGCGACCGGGGAAGCCAGTACACGAGCTGGGCGTTCGCCCAGAGGTGTGAGGCCGCGGGCGTGCGCAGATCGATGGGCAGTGTGGGGGATGCCTACGACAACGCGATGGCCGAGAGTTTCTTCGCCACGCTCGAGTGCGAGTTGATCGATCGACGGACGTGGCGCACCAAGGCCGAAGCACGCGCAGCCCTGTTCGCTTATATCGAGGGTTGGAACAACCCTCGACGCCGGCACAGCGCCTTGGGTCAATGCTCACCCATGAACTACGAAAGGAGGCATGCCGTACAAGCGCTCACCGGCCAATGCGCTGTACACCGCAGTCGGGCTGAGACATCAGCCCATTGACCGTCCGCGAAATAGGGTCAACTCCAGCGACCTTTGCGTCTTCCCTTTGCGAGCTTTGCGTCCAAAAGAAAGCTGCCCTGGCACCCGCCCCAACCCAGCTCACCTCTCCCGGAACGCTTCCTTGGACTTGAGCATCGGCCGCAAGATGAAACTCAGCACCGAGCGTTCCCCCGTTCGCACCTCCACCTGCCCCGTCATGCCGGGCAGGATGGGCAGCGGCTTGCCTTTTTCCTTGAGCGTGGAGCGGTCGCTGCGCAGCGTCACGCGGTAGTAGGTGGAGTCGGCGGCGGCGCGGTCGGTGTCGCCGAGCGCGTCGGGGCTGATGTATTCGATCTTGCCTTGCAGGCCGCCGTAGGTGGTGTAGTCGTAAGCGGCAAGCTTGACCTCGGCTTTTTGCCCGACCCGCACGAAGCCGATGTCGCGCGGCTTGATGCGCGCCTCGACCAGCACGCGCGAGCCGATGGGCACAATTTCCATCATCGGCGCGCCCGGTGCCACCACGCCGCCGAGGGTGTTGGTGCGTATGTTCTTCACCAGCCCACGCACCGGCGAGGTGAGCACGGTGCGGCGCAGCACGTCGGCGCGGCCGGCGAGTTGTTCGTCGAGCAGCGAGAGCTCGGTCTGCACGCGGACCAGGTCGGTGCTGGCGTCTTGCCTGAACTTGTTGATGCGCTCGCGGCTTTGCAGCTGCAGGTCGTTGACCTGGCGGCGCAGGCGCATCACCTCCACCTCGCTCATCAGGCCCTTGGCCGACA
>NZ_JANOCG010000545.1:0-4119 GCF_031412075.1 Rhizobacter sp. | reverse complement strand
GTCATTGCGGCTGCGCAGCCGCGTGCAAGGCCTGCCGCCGGCGGCGGGCGGCCAGCCAGGGCTCGGTCAACATGAAGGCTGCCGTGACGGCATACGAGCCCCAGACATACAGGCCGTAGCCCCCCATGGCAAAAAACTCCGAAGCGCTGTTCCAGTTCATGGTTTGGTTCCTGTTGCTTGCCGTGCGATCTGAACCACCCAGTCGGCGTGTTTTTCTCGCTCCAGAATGATGGCGCGCGAACGTGTCAGCACGACGGCAAAGGCGTAGGCCCAGAAGGCCAGCGTCATCAACAGCATGGCCGTGAGCATGGTCGCTGCCATCTTGGGCGCAGCGGTGGCACTGATGGTCGCGCCCTGGTGCAAGGTGTTCCACCACTTCACCGAAAAATAGATGATGGGCACGTTGATGGCGCCGATGAGCGCCACCAGCGCGCCCGCGTTGTCGGCACGGCGTGTGTCGTCGATGGCTTCCACCAGCGCGATGTAGCCGAGGTAGAGAAACAGCAGGATCAGCTCGGAGGTGAGCCGCGCATCCCACACCCACCAGGTGCCCCAGGTGGGCTTGCCCCAGAAGGCGCCCGTCCACAGCGCGACGAAGGTGAACATCGCCCCCGTGGGCGCAATGGCGCGCGCCACCATCGACGCGAGCCGAGCCTTGAAGGCCCAGCCGATGCCAGCCCAGAAGGCCATCACCAGGTACAGCAGCATCGACATCCAGGCCGCAGGCACGTGGATGAAGATGATGCGGTACGACTCGCCTTGCGTCGCGTCGGTCGGCGCCACGAAGAAGCCCATGTACAGGCCGAGGGCGGTGAGCACGATGGCCGCCACCCAGAACACCGGCGTGAGCCAGCCGGCCAGGCGGTAGAAGCGCGATGGCGCGGCAAAGGTGAACAGCCGCACCGGGGGTGATGAGTTCATGGCGTTGTCTCTCGGTTCATTCTGTGGAAATGCGCAAGGCCGCGGCGGTGGCCCACGGCGCCAGCAAGGTCGTCACGATCAGCAGCGCGCCGAGCAGCGAATAATGGCCCGACGCTGAAATGCCCGACTCCACCGCGCCCACCGCGCCGGTGCCGAAGATCAGCGCCGGAATGCACAGCGGCAAGATCAGCAAGATCAACAACACCCCCGCGCTGCGCAGTCCGAGCGTCAGCGCCGCGCCCACGCCGCCGAGCAGGCTGAGGATGGGCGTGCCGAGCAGCAGGCTGAAGGTGAGCGCGGCGATGGCCTCGCCGCTCATGTCGAACAGCAGGCCGAACAGCGGCGCCACCAGGATGAGCGGCAAGCCGGTGAGCAGCCAGTGGGCCAGCGCCTTGGCCGCAGCAATCAGCACCGGCGACTCGCCGCACAGCAGCATCTGCTCGAGCGAGCCGTCGGCGTGGTCGGCGGCGTAAAGCTGCGTGACCGACAACATGGCGGCGAGCAGCGCGCACACCCACACCACGCCGGGGGCGATCTGCCGCAGCATCTGCGCCTCGGGGCCGACGCCGAGCGGGAACAGGCTCACCGCCACGGTGAAAAAGGCGATCGGCAACAGCGCCTCGATGCGGCGGCGTGCGGCCAGACGGAGGTCGCGCGCGAGCACCGCCGCAAATGCGCTCATGCCGCCACCTCATCGAGCTGCACGATCAAGGGCGCTGGCTCGCTCAACGTGAGCACCTGGTGGCTGGTCAACACCACGCTGCCACCACGCGCTGCGTGCTGCGTCAGGAGAGTGTTGAGGGTATGAATGCCTTCGGTGTCGAGCGCATCGAAGGGCTCGTCAAGAATCCACAACGCTGGCGCCACGTCGAGCGCCAGCCGCGCCAAGGCCACACGCCGGTGCTGACCTTGCGACAACGTGCGCACAAACGCATCGCGCCGGCTGGCCATGCCGAACAGGTCCAACGCTTCGCCGAGCGCAGCGTCGCTGTCGGCGCGGCCATGCAGGCGCGCGAGAAAGCGCAGCGACTCCAGCACCGTGAGGTCTTCCTTCAAGGCATTCGCGTGGGCCACGTAGACCCGCTGTACCGGTGTGCCAGCCCAGCTCACCTGCCCGGCCTCGGGCGTGGACAAACCTGCGAGCAGCCGCAGCAGGCTGGTCTTGCCGCGACCGTTGGCACCGCGCAGCCACACCACCTGCCCAGGCTTCACCTCGAACTGCAGGCCCTTGAAGAGAATGCGGTCGCCACGGCGGCAGGCCAGGTCGATGGCGGCAAGTGAGGGCAAGGCTGAGGTCAACACGGTGCGAGGGTGGCTTCCAACCCCGCATTGTCTGTCAGCGAAGTACCATGGCCCACACTCCCCGGAACACCCCATGAACAAAGACCTGTTGCAAGCCGCTGGCGCCATCACCGCCGCCCTCATCACCAACCCGTCGCCGGGCGTGTCGCGCTCCAAGCTGAGCGACGTGGGCACCTTGTTTGCCAACGTTTACATCGAGCTCGAGAAGTCGCAAGGCATCGTCGACAAGCTGCGCGCACAAGGGGCCACGCCCGCACCTTGAGCAAATCGCCTTATGTCGTCGCCGTGCGCGCGCTGTGCGAGTTCACGGCGAAGGCCGGCGACCTCGATCTGCGCTTCACGCCCGCCCCCTCCGCGCAAGAGGGCCTGATGGGCCACGCGGTGGTGGCCGCGCGCCGCAAGGGCGAGCGCTACCAGAGCGAGCTGAGCCTGACTGGCGACTACAAGGCCTTGCACGTGCGGGGCCGTGCCGACGGTTATGACGCGGCGCTCAACCGGCTCGAAGAAGTCAAGACCCACCGCGGTGACCTGGCCCGCCTGCCCGATAACCACCGAGTGCTGCACTGGGCGCAGGCCAAGGTCTACGGCTGGCTGCTGTGCCACCAGCTTGGCTTGGGCGAGATGCAGATCGCGCTCGTCTACTTCGACATCGTCACGCAGAAGGAAACCCTGCTCTGCGAAACCCACAGCGCGCAAGCCCTGCAACAGCACTTCGAGACACAGTGTGAGCGTTTCCTGCAATGGGCCGAGCAGGAGCTGGCGCACCGCGCCCAGCGTGATGCGGCCCTCACCGCGCTGCGCTTTCCGCACAAAGCCTTTCGCGCTGGCCAACGCGAGCTGGCCGAGGCCGTCTACAAAGCCGCAAGCCACGGCCGCTGCCTGATGGCGCAGGCACCCACCGGCATCGGCAAGACCGTGGGCACGCTGTTCCCGTTGCTCAAGGCCGCGCCCGCCCAGGGGCTGGACAAGGTCTTCTTCCTGACCGCCAAGGGCTCCGGGCGCCAGCTGGCGCTCGACGCGGCCGAGCGCATCCAGGCCGGCCAGAGCGACCTGCGCGTGCTGGAGCTGGTGGCGCGCGACAAGGCCTGCGAGCACCCCGACAAGGCCTGCCACGGCGAGTCGTGCCCGCTGGCGCGCGGCTTCTACGACAGGCTGCCGACGGCACGCTCTGCGGCACTGGAACACAAGACACTCGACAAGGCTGCGCTGCGCGAGGTGGCGCTCGCCCACCAGGTCTGCCCCTACTACCTGAGCCAGGAGCTGGCGCGCTGGTGCGACGTGATCGTCGGCGACTACAACTACTACTTCGACCTGAGCGCCTTGCTGCACAGCCTCACGCAATTGAACCAGTGGCGCGTGAGCGTGCTGGTCGACGAGGCGCACAACCTGGTCGAGCGCGCCCGCAAGATGTATTCGGCCGAGTTGGACCAGGCCGACTTCAAGGCCTTGCGCAAGACCGCGCCACCCGCGCTGAAGCCGACGCTCGACAAACTGAACCGCGCCTGGAACGCCTTGTACAAAGCGCAGACCGTGCCTTACGAGGTCCACGCTGCCGTGCCCGAGGCGTTCAGCAACGCCTTGCAAAAGGCGCTGGCCGCCATCACCGAACACCTCACCGATCACCCCACCGAGGTCAACCCAACCCTGCAGCGCTTCTACTTCGACGCGCTGCATTTTTCTCGTGTGCTGGAGTTGTTCGACAAACACTCACTGTTCGACGTGAGCCTGGCCACCCCCAGCAGCGCCCTGCTCTGTCTGCGCAACGTGGTGCCCGCGCCCTTTCTCACACCGCGCCTGGAGGCGGCACGTTCAGTGGCGCTTTTTTCAGCCACGCTGAGCCCGCGTCAGTTTTATGCCGACACCCTGGGCCTGCCCGACAACACCGCCTGGGTCGAC
>NZ_JANOCG010000544.1:0-5275 GCF_031412075.1 Rhizobacter sp. | reverse complement strand
CAACAGCTGGATGCACAACCTGCCGCTGTTGGCGAAGGGGCCGTTCCGTTGCACGGCGATGGTTCACCCCGCCGATGCGAAACGCCTGGGGCTGGTGGATGGTGCGATGGCGCGCATCGCGGGCCCTGCGGGCAACGCCATCGAGGCGCAGGTGGAGGTCAGCGACACCATCATGCAAGGCGTGGTCAGCCTGCCTCACGGCTGGGGGCACAACCTGCCGGGTGCTCAGCTCGGACTGGCTTCTGTGCGGCCTGGCAGCAACCTCAACACCGTGCTCGATGAGAACCTGCGTGATCCGGTGTCGGGGAATGCCGTGCTGGGTGGCGTGGCAGTGCATTTGAGCGCGATCGGCTAAAGCCCTCGCGCTTCTCCGTTCGGCCTGAGCCTGTCGAAGGGCCCTTCGACAGGCTCAGACCGAACGGAGCTTCATTCAGCAAACAGCGGGGAGCTCAGCGCCCCACTTCCGAAAACTGCGCCGCATTGCTGCGCAGCCAATCGCGCGACAGTGCATCGTCTTGCTGCCGCGGGTGGAAGTCGGCCTTGAAGTAGGCACGCCAGGGTCGATAGGTGCGACGCACCAGGCCGTTCTGACCAAAAAGCGTGCGCGCCGCGCTGCGCCAGGTGCTGAGGCGGAACAGGTCGCCGTCGTGCCACAGGTTGCGCACCGTCTGGCGCGCCACGTCGGTCAAAAACAGCAGGGTCACGCGGCGAAACCACTTCACGCGCCAATCGTGGCTGCCGCCCAGCGCCAGGTAAATGTCGAAGGCGGTGCTGCGGTGTTCCGACTCTTCCGATGCGTGCCACAGCCACATGGTGCGCAGGCGCGGCTCGGCGCCTTCGAGCACCTCGTTGTGGCCCAGCATCCACTCGGCGAGGATGGCGGTGAAGTGCTCGGTGGCGGCCGTGACAGCCACCACGTGGCGTGCATCAACCTGGTCCAACATCGGCGTGCGGCGGGTGATGCGCGCCTCCCAGGTGTTGGTGTAGCCCAGGCGATCGAGGTGCCCGTTGAACAGCGCGTGGATGCGCCGGTGTGTGGCCTCCTGCCCGATGAAACCCTGCACTTCAGTGGCGTAGCGTGTGCGCTCGGCCTCAGGCAGTTGTTTGACACCCGCACGCAGCGAGTCGATGAAAAACTGCTCGCCCACCGGAAAGCTCATCGACAAGGCGTTGAACAAGGCGCTGACGAAGGCATCGCCCCCCGCCCAGCGGCGCGGCACAGCGGTTTCAAGATCGATCAGCAGGCGGCGCACTACGAGGTCGGTCATGGCGGTGTCTTTCGGGTTTGAAGTTGGTACTGATGGGTACCAGTTCGGCAATGTGCCAAGCCCATGTGGTACTGTCAAGTACCATTTTCATCACCTATTGCACAGCCATGCCTGCGCCCGACAGCCAGAACGAACACCGCCGCCGCCTGCTCGACGCCATGGCCGAGGCGGTCGCCCACAAGGGTTATGCCGACACCACCATCGCCGACCTGGCCGGCGGTGCGCGGGTATCGCGCCGCACCTTCTACGAACACTTCAGCACCAAGGAAGAGTGCCTGGTTGCGCTTTATGAAGCCGCCAGTGGCCAGGCTCTGTCGGTGCTTCGCAAGGCCATCGACCCGGCGCACGACCCGCTGATGCAGGCCGAGCAGGCGCTGCGGGCCTACTTCGCCTGCCTGGCGAGCAACCCGCTGCTGCTGAAGACGTTGTTCATCGCCATCCTCGGCCTGGGCGCGGTTGGCCTGGCCGCGCGGCGGCGGGTCAACCAGCACCTCGCCGAGCTGATCCTGGAGCTGGTCAATCAGCCCTCGGCCACGCACCCGCCGCTGCCGCCGGCGCTGGCCGTCACCATCGTGGGCGGCATCAACGAGTTGGTGCTGGAGTTGATCGAGCGCGACCGCATCGGCGATCTCGAAGCACTCAGCGATACCGCCGCGCAGTTCGTGCGCGCCGTGGTGAACGGCGCGCGCTGACCCGCCCCGCTCAGACGTCCAGCGTGTAGACACGCGCCGCGCGGCGTTCGGGTTCGCCGTGGCCAGCCAACACGCGCGACCAGGTGGCATCGTTGCCGCAGCGTTGCGGCATGAGACCTTGGGTCATCACGGCGACTTCTTCCGAGGCGGCGTCGATGTCGTTCACCTCGGCGTAGAGAGCGTCGTAAAGCTTGGCCAGCATCGCGCCATCGGACTCGATCAGGACCAGGTACTTCACCGGTGTCTTGTGCATGGGGTCTCCGTTCGTGCGGCTTCAGTCAGCCCAGCGGCGTGCGTTGCGGAACATCTGCATCCAGGGGCTTTGTTCGTTCTTGTCGCCCGAGGTCCAGCTCATCAGCACGTTGCGGAACACCCGCTCGGGGTGCGGCATCAGCACGGTGAAGCGGCCGTCGGGCGTGGTCACCGAGGTGAGGCCGTCGGGGCTGCCGTTCGGGTTGAACGGGTAGGCCTCGGTGGGAGCGCCGGTGTTGTCGACGAAGCGCATCGCGCGGTGCACGGCTTTGGCATCACCCCGTTGAGAGAAGTCGGCGAATCCTTCACCGTGCGCCACCGCGATGGGCAGGCGGCTGCCGGCCATGCCCTTGAAGAAGATCGACGGGCTCTCGAGCACCTCGACCAGGCTCAGGCGCGCCTCGAACTGCTCGCTCTTGTTGCGCGTGAACTTGGGCCAGGCCCGGGCGCCGGGGATGATGGGCGACAGCGCGGCCATCATCTGGCAGCCGTTGCACACACCCAGCGCGAAGGTGTCTTGGCGCTGGAAGAAGGCAGCGAACTGCTCGGCCAGCACCGGGTTGAACATCACCGAGCGGGCCCAGCCTTCGCCGGCGCCGAGCGTGTCGCCATAGCTGAAACCGCCGCAGGCGATGAAGCCCTGGAACTGATCCAAACGCGCGCGGCCGGTTTGCAGGTCGCTCATGTGCACGTCGAAGGTGTCGAAGCCAGCCTGGTCCATCGAGTAGCTCATCTCGACGTGGCTGTTGACGCCCTGCTCGCGCAGGATGGCGAGCTTGGGGCGGGTCAGTTTCACCCCCACCGTTCGGGCGGAGCCTGTCGAAGCCAGCGCCATGCTCAGGGCCCCTTCGACAGGCTCAGGGCGAACGGAGATGGGGTCGAACGTCAGGTGCACATGCATGCCCGGGTCTTCCACGCGGCCGGCTGCTTCATGCTCGGCATCGGCGCAGACCGGGTTGTCGCGCAGCCGGGCGATACGCCAGCTCACGTCGTCCCAGGCCTGGTGCAGATCACGCAGCGGCGCGCTGAAGATGGCCTTGGCATCGCGCCAGATTTCCACCACACCTTTGTCGTTGGGCTTGCCGATGAAGTGGCTGTGTTTGCTCAAGCCGTGCTCGCGCAGGGTTTGCATGACCTCGTTGCGCACGGAGGTGGGCACCTGGATCACGGCACCCAGCTCTTCGCTGAACAGCGCGCGCAGGCTCAGCTCGGCACGGCGTGCGCTGACCTGGCCGGCCCAGTTCTTGGAGTCACCGTATTCGGCTCGGCTGTCGCTGATGCCGTCACCCTCAGTGACCAGCATGTCGATGTTGAGGCTCAGGCCCAGGTGGCCGGCAAAGGCCATCTCGGTCACAGCCGCCCAGAGGCCGCCGTCGCTGCGGTCGTGGTAGGCCAGCAGCCGGCCTTCACTGCGCAGCTGGTTGATGGCGTTGACCAGGGCCTTCAATTGCTGCGGGTCATCCAGATCGGGCACCTCGTCGCCGAACTGGTTCAGCACCTGGGCCAGCATCGAGCCGGCCATGCGGTTCTTGCCATTGCCGAGGTCGATCAGGATCAGCGTGGTGTCGCCAGGCTGCAACTGCGGCGTGAGCGTGGGGCGCACGTCGGCCAGCGTGGCAAAGGCGGTGACGATCAGGCTCACCGGGGCAGTGACCTGCTTGGCCGCTTTGTTGTCACCCTCACCGTCATTCCAGCGGGTGCGCATCGAAAGGCTGTCCTTGCCCACGGGCACGCTGATGCCGAGTGCGGGGCACAGCTCCATGCCGACCGCCTTCACCGTTTCATACAGCGCAGCGTCTTCGCCGGGTTCGCCGCACGCAGCCATCCAGTTGCAACTGAGCTTGACGCGCGGCAGCTCAAAGGGAGCGGCCAGCAGATTGGTGATGGCCTCGCCCACTGCCATGCGGCCCGAAGCCGGTGCGTCGAGTGCGGCCAAGGGCGTGCGCTCGCCCATGCTCATGGCCTCACCACGGAAGCCGCTGTAGTCGGCCAGCGTCACCGCCACGTCGGCCACGGGCACCTGCCAGGGGCCAACCATCTGGTCGCGGTGGTTGAGGCCACCCACGGTGCGGTCGCCGATGGTGACGAGGAATCGCTTGCTGGCCACCGTCGGGTGGCGCAGCACATCGAACGCGACCTTGTCGAGTGACACGTCGTTGAGATCGAGCGCGGCGAACTCTCGCGTCACTCGCTTCACGTCACGGTGCATCTTGGGCGGCTTGCCCAGCAGCACGTCCATCGGCATGTCGATCACCATCCCCGCTCGCCCTGAGCCTGTCGAAGGGTCGTCGGAACCGGGTTGGTCGAGCGTCAGCTGCTTCTCGTCGGTGGCGACACCCACGATGGCAAACGGGCAGCGCTCGCGTGCGCACATGGCCTCGAACAGCGGCAACGCATCGGCGCGCACCGCCATCACATAACGCTCCTGGCTTTCGTTGCACCAGACTTCCTTGGGCGCGAGGCCGGTTTCTTCCAGAGGCACTTTGCTCAAGTCGAAACGCGCACCGCGGCCAGCACCGTCGACCAACTCAGGGAAGGCATTGGAGATGCCACCCGCTCCCACATCGTGGATGGCCAGGATCGGGTTCACCTCACCCAGCGCCCAGCAGTGGTTGATGACCTCTTGCGCACGGCGCTGAATCTCGGGGTTGCCGCGCTGCACCGAATCAAAGTCGAGCGCGGCCGCATTCGCGCCGGCGGCCATCGAGCTGGCCGCACTGCCGCCCATGCCGATGCGCATGCCGGGCCCACCCAGCTGAATCAGCAGCGTGCCGGCCGGGAATTCGATCTTCTTCGTCTGCGAATCCGAGATCGAACCCAGGCCGCCGGCGATCATGATCGGCTTGTGATAACCGCGGCGCAACTCGCCGACCGTTTGCTCGTACACACGGAAGTAGCCACCCAGGTTGGGCCGGCCGAACTCGTTGTTGAAGGCCGCGCCACCCAGCGGGCCCTCGGTCATGATCTGCAGCGCACTGGCAACGTGCGCGGGCTTACCAACGGGGTCGCGTTCCCACGCTTCGTCGGTGCCCGGCAGGTGCAGGTTGCTGACCGAAAAACCCG
>NZ_JANOCG010000543.1:0-7487 GCF_031412075.1 Rhizobacter sp. | reverse complement strand
CCGGTATGCCATGGCGCAGCGCGAGATTGCACTCGCCATTGGCGAGCCGCCTGCCACCAAGGGCTACCCGCCGAGCTGCTTTGCCAAGCTGCCGCAGCTGGTGGAGCGCAGTGGCAACGGCATCCACGGCGTGGGCTCGATCACTGCCTTCTACACCGTGCTGAGTGAAGGTGACGACCAGCAAGACCCGATTGCCGATGCGGCGCGAGGCATTCTTGACGGCCACATCGTGCTCAGCCGCGAGCTGGCCGAAGCCGGCCACTACCCGGCCATCGACATCGAGCGCTCGATCTCGCGGGTGATGAACAACGTGAGCCCGCCCGAACACATCGACGCTGCGCGGCGCTTCCGCCAGCTGCACGCCAAGCACAACAAGGCGCGCGACCTGATCCAGCTCGGCGCCTATACGCCCGGCCACGACAGCGAGCTCGACACCGCCGTGCGCCTGCACCCGCAGATGACCGAGCTGTTGCAGCAAGACATGCACAAACCCGCTTCTTTGCCCCAGAGCCTGCGCGAACTGCGCGGGCTGGTGGGCGGCTGATCCTTCCCAAGGACTTGAATCATGAGCAACCACAATCCTTCACTCGATCCGCTGATGGCCCTGCTGGGCCAGGCCGAACGGGAGCGCGATGAAGCGCTGGCCGACATGCAGCGCGCCAACGAAGCGCACCAGGCCGCGCAGTCGCAGGCCGACCAGCTGGTGGCTTACCGCGTTGAATACGAAGGGCGCTTTCGCGAGCAGTTCAGCCGCAAGAGCTCGATCGACATCCTGCAGTGTTACCAGGGCTTCAGCGCCCGCCTGGGCCAGGCCATCGACCAGCAAAGGCAGATCGCCGCCCACGCCGCGCTGCGGCTCAAACAATCGCGCGAAGCGGTGCGTGACCAGGAGATGCGCGTCGCCTCGGTGCGCAAGCTGCTCGAGCGCCGCTTGCACGAGCTGCGCCAGGTGGCCGACCGCCGCGACCAGAAGCAGACCGACGAGTTCGCCTCGCGCGCCGCCTGGAGCCAGCTGCAGCAGCGCCCCCTGTCGCCTGCGGTTTGATTGAGCGCCCTCATCCGATCTGCCTCACACGCCTTCTCATGACCCCTGCCATTTCTTCATTCACCGCGCCTGTCGCTCCGCAGCCGCAGCCCATGCAAGGGGCCGCCTCGCCGCCCGACACCGGTTTTGCCCGCATGCTCAGCCAGCGCCAGACGATGGCGCAGGACCAGGCCGCAGCCACACCGCCCACACCACCCAAATCGGCCGAGCCGGCTGAGCCGGCCGACGAGCCAACTGCGCCGCAAGCCCACACCCGCCGTGCCGACGCTCCCGCGCGGCCGGCCGGCGAGCGCCCGGCGAAGACTGAAAAACCCAAACCCGGTGTGAACGAGCCGCGACCCGAGGCCGAAGCCGCAACGGCCGAAGAGGTCGTCGGCGGGGTCGAACCTGTCACCGAACCCGTTGACCCCGCACTGACCGAGTGGCTGGCTGCGCTCAACCTGCCGCCTGCCCCTGTCGAGGTGCCTGTCACTGCCGTGGCTCAGGGCCGCGAGCGTGCCGGCCTGGCGTTCACCGGCGAGCCCGCGAAGGGGGGTCCGCGCACACCCGGCGATGCGACCCAGGGCGTGAGTTCGCATGGCGGCGCGACCCAAGAGCTCACCGACCGCCTGCAAGTGGCGCGCGACAACCGTGGCAATGCCGAGCCCGTCTCTGTCGACACAAAAGCCGATGCACAAACCGAAGCCTCGACCTGGCAAGCCGCCATGGAGCGTGTCAGCGTGTTGGCCGAAGCCCCGGCCCGCCAAGACGCGCAGGCCGTGAGTGCGCTTGCCGTTGCCGCATCAACACCCGGCGCCGCCCGCTCCGGCGAGGCCGCCGCGCCTGTCGCCGTGAGCCTGCCCACGCCGGCCACGGCGCCCGAGTTTGCGCAGTCGCTCGGTGTGCAGGTCAGCGTGCTGGCGCGCGATGGCATCCAGCAAGCCGAGCTGCACCTCAACCCCGCCGAGATGGGGCCGATCTCGGTGCAGATCTCGCTCGACGGCACGCAGGCGCAAGTCAACTTCGGCGCCGATTCGGCCGCCACACGGCAGATCATCGAAAGCGGCCTGCCCGAGCTGGCGGCTGCCTTGCGAGACGCCGGCTTCACCCTTTCGGGCGGCGGTGTGCACAGCCAGGCCCGTGGCCGCGGCGAAGGTGACGAGGCCTCGGGCGGCGCTCCATCGGGCCGCAATCGTGCGCCAGGTGAGACGGAAGTCACGACCCAGCGCGTCAGCGCTCGTGTGTCGGCGGGTGGGGTCGACCTGTACGCCTGACAAGAGATCTCACCGCCAAGTCGCCAAGAGCGCAAAGGGCGCGAAGAAAACCCTTCTCTTCCTTTGCGTTCCTTCGCGCTCTTGGCGCCTTTGCGGTGAAAAAGCCTTTCACATGAAGCGGGGCCCCAACCGGGAAGCCGGGCTTTCCCCCCGCTTATCAGGCCATCGAAAAGCCCCCCGTTTTTCATAATTTCCTTCCATGGCCGGTCCCTTTTGCGGGCCTGCCTTTGAAGGAGTTTTCATGGCCACTGCCGCCGCTGCCGTTGTCGACGCTGCCGTCGCAGGCGATGTTGTCCCGAAAAAGGGCAAGAAGAAGCTGATCATCATCCTCGTGGCCGTCCTGCTGGTCGCGCTGCTGGGGGGTGGCGCCGCGGTGTTCATGATGAAGAAGAAAGCCGCTGCAGCCGCTGAAGCGGAAGAGGACGGTGGCGAAAGCGAAGTGGCCGCTGCCGCCGACAAGCGCAAGGAGCGCGCCAAAAATCCACCCACCTTCGTGCCGCTCGAGCCCTTTGTCGTGAACCTGGCCGACAAGGAAGCCGACCGCTTCGCCCAGATCGGCGTGACGCTCGAAGTCGAAGACGCCAAGTTCGCCGAAGAGATGAAGGCCTACATGCCGGCCATCCGCAACGGCATCTTGATGGTGTTGGCCCACAAGACCTCGGCCCAGCTGCTGTCGCGTGAAGGCAAGCTCGCTCTGGCCCGCGAAATCATGCGTGAGGCGGTGTTGCCGCTCGGCATCGACGCCAGCGCGGAGCCGGCGCCGAAGGCCGAGCCGGTGCAAGACGAAGAAGACGAAGACGATCCCGATGTGAAGAAGCCCAAGAAGCGCCAGAAGGCCGTGGTCGCCAACCCGATCAAGCACGTGCACTTCTCCAATTTCATCGTGCAGTGATCAGCAGCCGAGCCGCGCAATGAATCAACAAATACTGTCGCAAGACGAAGTCGATGCCCTGCTGCAGGGCATCACCGGCGAGAGCCAGAAGCTGGAGGCCGAGGACGCGCCGACTGGCGGCGTTCGCAACTACGACATTGCCAGCCAGGAGCGGATCGTTCGTGGGCGCATGCCCACGATGGAGATCATCAACGAACGTTTTGCGCGCAACATCCGCATCGGCTTGTTCAACTTCATTCGCCGCAGCCCCGAGATTTCGATCGGCGGCATCAAGGTGCAGAAGTACAGCGCCTTCCTGCGCGAGATCGTGGTGCCGACCAATTTCAACATCGTGTCGGTGCGACCGCTGCGCGGCTCGGGCCTGATCGTGTGCGACCCGACGCTGGTGTTCTCGGTGATCGACGCGCTGTTTGGCGGCGCGGGCAAGTTCCACACGCGCATCGAAGGCCGCGATTTTTCGCCCACCGAGCAGCGCATCATCACCCGCCTGGTCGAGGTGATCACCGCCGAATACAAGAAGGCCTGGCACGGCATCTACCCGCTGGAGCTGGAGTACCAGCGCTCGGAGATGCAACCCCAGTTTGCCAACATCGCCACGCCGAGCGAGATCGTGGTGGCCACCAGCTTCACGCTGGAAATTGGCGACACCACCGGCACCATTCACTTCTGCATTCCGTACGCCACGCTGGAGCCGATCCGCGACGTGTTGTATTCGACCATCCAGGGCGACAGCAACGAGCCCGACCGCCGCTGGGTCAACCTGATGAAGCAGCAGATCCAGGCCGCCGAGGTCGAGATCGTGGCCGAGCTGGCGCAAGCCCCGGCCACGGTGGAGCAGTTGCTGTCATTCAAGGCCGGTGATTTCATCGAGCTCGACCTCGAAGCCGGCATCCAGGGCAAGGTGGTCGGTGTGCCCATCTTCGACTGCCACTACGGCACCTCGAACGGCAAGTACGCATTGAAGATCGATCAAATGTTGTCAACCTCGAGCATGGGTTGGCTTGGAGACCAAAATGTCAGCTGAAGAAGCAAACGCACCGTCCGCAGAAGACGCGATGGCGGCCGAGTGGGCTGCGGCCCTGGCCGAGTCCAAACCCGAGGTGGCGTCGGAGGTGCAGACCGCGACTGAGCAGGCGTCTCCCGTGGCGTTCCAGAACTTCAGCAACGCCGGGGCGCCCGGCGCGGGCAACGACATCAACATGATTCTCGACATCCCGGTGCAGCTCACCGTGGAGTTGGGGCGCACGCGCATTCCGATCAAACATATCCTGCAGCTGGCGCAAGGCTCGGTGGTCGAGCTCGATGCGCTCGCCGGCGAGCCGATGGACGTGCTGGTCAACGGCTACCTGATCGCCCAGGGCGAAGTGGTGGTGGTGAACGACAAGTTCGGCATCCGCCTCACCGACATCGTGACGCCGAGCGAGCGCATGCGCCGCTTGAGCAAGGGCTAGTCATGCAGCCCCCACGCTCACTTCGTTCACTGCCCCCCGAGGGGTCGCCAGTTCCCTTGGGACGGCCCGGCGGGAACTGATCCCATGTCAGCTTCTTCTGGAATCACCTCGCTGCTGTGGTTCATCGCGATCATCGTGATGATCCCGGTGGCGCTGTGGCTGCTCAAGCGCACGCCCATGGGCGGCGGCACAGCACAAGGCTTGATGCGCAGCGTGGCGATGCTGCCGCTGTCGCCCAGCCAGCGCATCGTCACCGTTGAAGTGGGGCAGGGCGATGAACGCCAGTGGCTGGTGTTGGGCGTGACCGCCAACAGCATCACCACCTTGCACACCATGGCGCCGCAGGCCGAAGCGCCTGCCGCCGGCATGCCGGTGCCTCCTTTTGCGCAGCTGCTGAACAAGCTGCGCCGCGACCAGAATACGAACCAAGGGCTTTCAGGTGAACACTGAGCCGAGTTTTTTTTCGCCCCGCGTGAAGCGCATGGCCTTCATCGCCGGCTTGTCGTTGTTGTCGGCCGCACCAGGCGCGGCTTTAGCCCAAAGCACAGGGGCTCCAAGCCTGCCGCTGGTGGTGGGGCAGGGCGCGGGCGGCACGAGTTACTCGGTGCCGATCCAGACGCTGCTGTTCTTCACCGCCTTGAGCTTCTTGCCGGCGGTGCTGCTGCTGATGACGGGTTTCACCCGCATCGTGATCGTGCTGAGCCTGTTGCGCCAGGCGCTGGGCACCCAGTCGGCCCCGCCCAACCAGGTGATCGTCGGCCTGAGCTTGTTCCTCACCTTCTTCGTGATGAGCCCGACGCTCGACAAGGTGTACGCGCAGGCCTACCAGCCGTACTCCGAGAACAAGATTGCGTTCGACGAAGCGTTGAAACGTGGCGAAGTGCCGATGCGCGAGTTCATGCTCAAGCAAACCCGCCAGGCCGACGTGATGCTGTTTGCCAAGCTGGCCAAGATCGACCCCTCGGTGAAAAGCGCCGACGTGCCGTTCAAGGTGCTGGTGCCGGCCTTCGTGACCAGCGAGTTGAAGAGCGCGTTCCAGATCGGCTTTCTGATCTTCATTCCGTTTCTCGTGATCGACATGATCGTCGCCAGCGTGCTGATGAGCCTGGGCATGATGATGCTGAGCCCGGTGCTGGTGGCCTTGCCCTTCAAGCTGATGTTGTTTGTGTTGGCCGATGGCTGGAACCTGCTCCTGGGTTCGCTGGCGGCGAGCTTTGCGCAGTAGAGAGAGCCCCATGGATTCGCAACAAGTTTTCACCTACGGCCAACAAGGCCTGTATTTGCTGTTGATGGTGTCGGCGCCGGTGCTGCTGGTGATCCTCGGCGTGGGTTTGCTGGTGAGCATCTTCCAGGCGGCCACGCAGATCCATGAGTCGACGCTGTCCTTCGTGCCGAAGATGATCGCGGCCGTGGCGGTGCTGGCCGTCGCCGGGCCGTGGATGCTGACCACCTTGGTCGAATACCTGCAGCGCACGTTGACGGCCATCCCTTCCGCCGTGGGCTGATGCTGACGTTCACCGAAGCGCAGGTGGTGGCGTGGATCACGCCGCTGCTGTGGCCCTTTCTGCGCGCGCTGTCCTTGTTCAGCACCTTGCCGGTGCTGTCGCAGCGCAGCGTGCCTTTGCGGGTGCGTGTCGGTCTCGCCTTTCTGATCACCGTGTGCGCGCAGGCTTCATTGCCTGAGATGCCGGTGGTGCCGCTCGACTCTCCGTTGGCCTTGTTGGTGGTGCTGCAACAGGTGCTGATTGGTGCGACGCTCGGGTTTGCCGCGCGCATCGTGTTTTCGGCCATCGAATTCGCGGGCGAGCTGGTGGGCCTTCAAATGGGCCTGAACTACGCAGGCTTTTTCGACCCGTCGACGGGCGGGCAGGGCACGGCAGTAGGGCGATTCTTTGGCACCACGGTGTCGTGGCTCTTCATCGTCATCAACGGCCACCTGCTGATCATCATGGCGCTGGTGCAGAGCTTTCAGGCCTTTCCGGTGGGGCCGGAGCCATTCGCCTTTTTGCGCGCGTTGCAGCCGCAGGTGTGGGGCGCCGAGATCTTCAAGCTCGGCCTGTGGATCGCGTTGCCGATCATCACCATGCTCTTGTTCATCAACCTGGTGCTCGGGATCATCTCGCGTGTGTCGCAGCAGATGAACATCTTCGCGATCGGGTTCCCGATCACGCTGGGGGTGGGACTGCTGGGCGTGTTGCTGACGCTGCCGATGATGCAGGCGCCGTTCACGATGGCGCTGGAGCAGATGCTGTCGCATTTTCAGTAGGGGCTTGCTCTGTCGTCATTCCCGCGGAGGCGGGAATCCAAGATGGTGCCGCTGCCGCGTTGTGAGTTCTTCTTACTGAGTAAGACCGCGTCGGGAAGTGCCCCCGACAGGGCAGTAACTTTCTTTTGCTTCGCCAAAAGAAAGTCACCAAAGAAAAGGCGACCCTGCTCGTCGGTCGCGACTCACTAAGGGGACCCAAGGGCAATACGTCGCCCGCTGCGCGGGCATTCCATCCACGCCTCGCTTCGCATCGGCGCGAAGCGCGATCAAGCTTCGCCCAGCGAGGCCGGCCGGTGTTGTCTCCCCCTTCGGACGAGTCGGCAGGGTCGCTTTCTTTGCCCCCTTTCTTTGTCGATACAAAGAAAGGGGGTCGGCCGCCGGGCCGAACTCCCGGCGCGGCCTCACGGAGTGAACAAGAACAGCGGCGAGCGGCAAAGCTCATGGATTCCCGCCTCCGCGGGAACGACGAAGCGACGGGGCCGCGCAGGCCCAAGAAAGCGCCCCGTTCGGCCGCGGGTGGCCCGCAAGGCCAGCCCGCAACGGGAACCAAGCGCATCACCCCGCAAATCCCTCGCCGGGG
>NZ_JANOCG010000542.1:0-3153 GCF_031412075.1 Rhizobacter sp. | reverse complement strand
CAGGCCCATTGAGGGCTCGTCCAGCAGCACCATCTTCGGATTGGCCATCAACGCGCGGCCGATGGCGCACATCTGCTGCTCGCCGCCCGAGGTGTAGGCCGCCTGCGAGCTGCGGCGCGTTTTCAAACGCGGGAAGTAGTTGTAGACCTTCTCCAGCGTCTGCGCCACCGCCGCCTTGCCGTCGCGCCGGGTGTAAGCGCCGGTCATCAGGTTTTCTTCGATGGTGAGGTGGGCGAAACAGTGCCGGCCCTCCATCACCTGGATCACGCCGCGGTTGACCATCTCCGAGGTCGACAGCGCTTCGATGCGCTCGCCACGCAGCTCGATGCTGCCCTTGGTCACCGCCCCCCGTTCGCCCGCCAGCAGGTTGCTGACGGCGCGCAGCGTGGTCGTCTTGCCGGCGCCGTTGCCCCCAAGCAAGGCCACGATGCCGCCTTCGGGCACTTGCAGCGACACGCCTTTCAGCACCAGGATCACGTGGTTGTAGATGACCTCGATGCCGTTGACGTTCAAGAGAATCTGAGCAGCTGTCATGGCGGTTCTTTCCGAAACCCTCCGTTCGCACTGAGCTTGTCGAATTGCCGGCAACGCGGTGCGCGCTGGCTTCGACAGGCTCAGCCCGAACGGAGATGGGGCTCAGCTCTGGCAATCCTCGGGCGTGCGACGCGTCATCTTCTTGTCCGCCGCGTACTTGTCCGCCGCCGCCTTCTGCATCGGCTTCAAGATCTGCTCATCGGCCTGCAGCCAGTCCGACGTGAAGTTCCACTTCGCGCCGTCCCAGGTGTGGATGCGCGCCCAGGCCACGCCCATGTGGTCGGCGCAGCTGGTCGAGAGCGGGCGCATCACGCCGGCAAATCCCAGCGCGTCGAGCTTCTTCTGGTCGAGCGCCATGTTTTCGTAGCCCCAGCGTGCCTGCTCGCCGGTCATCACCTTGCCTTTGCCGAAGCGCTCTTGCGCACGCTTGACACCTTCGACGGCGATCATGGCGCTCATCAGCCCGCGCATGTAGAGCACGGTACCGACCTCTTCTTTCGGCCCGGTGCCCTGGTTCTTGGCGTGCAGCGTGGCGAGCACGTCTTTCACCACCTTGGCGTTGGGCTCGGCCCCGTGTTGCAGCGCGAGGGCGTTGTAACCCTTGGCGCCATCACCCACGTCTTTCACATCAGGCTCGGCACCGGCCCACCACACGCCATACATCTTCTCGCGCGGGTAGCCGGTGGCCACGGCTTCCTTGAGCGCGGTGGAATTCATCACGCCCCAGCCCCACAACAGCACGTAGTCAGGCCGGTTCTGGCGGATCGACAACCACGCGGCCTTCTGCTCCACACCCGGGTGGGTGACGGGCACCGTGCTCAGCTCGAAGCCGTGCATCTTGGCGCGCTCCTGCAGCAGCGGAATGGGCTCCTTGCCGAAGCCGCTGTCGTGGTACACGAGCGCGATCTTCTTGCCCTTGAGCTTGTCAAGCCCGCCTTCCTTCTTGCCCAGGTGCTGGATCAAGATGTCGGCCGCCACCCAGTAGTGGCCGGCGATCGGGAAGTTCCACTTGTAGACCAGGCCGTCTTGCGAGGCGCTGATGCCATAACCCGGTGTGAGCAGCGGGATCTTGTCGCCCGGCACCTTCTCGGTCAGCGCTTGTGTGATGCCGGTGGAAAGCGGCTGGAACACCGTCGCCCCACCGTGCTTGCCCTTCAGACGCTCATAACACTCGATACCACGGTCGGTGGCGTAACCCGTTTCGCACTCTTCGCTGAGGATCTTCACGCCGTTGATGCCGCCCTTGGCATTGACCAGCTTGAAGTAGTCGGCAAAGCCATTGGCGAAGGGCACGCCGTTGGGCGCGTAGGCGCCGGTGCGGTACACCAGCGAGGGGAAGAACTGCTCCTTCGCCTGGGCCCAGGCCGCGTTCGATGCGGCCAGGCCCACGGCGGCGATTGCAGCGGCCATCGTCAGGGACTTCATCTTCATGTCTGCCTCCAGGGGGTGAAACGCACTGTCTGCCAGTGCTAGTGTGGAAACGGCCACAGCCGCAACTTCTCTTTGCCGATCGACCACAGGCGCGCCAGGCCGTGTGGCTCAACGATGAGAAAGAAAACGATCAGCGCACCAAAAATCATCGACTCGAGGTGAGCGGCCAGCGCGGTCGACATCGGGATGCCCAGCCACGCCGGCGCCTGGTTCAGCAACAAGGGAAGGATCACGATGAAGGCCGCGCCGAAGAAGCTGCCCATGATCGAACCCAGCCCGCCGATGATCACCATGAACAAGAGTTGGAACGAGCGGTCGATGGAAAACGCCGCCGACTCCCAGCCGCCCAGGTGCACAAAGCCCCACAGGGCGCCGGCCACGCCGACGATGAACGAGCTCACCGCAAACGCCGTCAGCTTGGCGTACATCGGGCGGATGCCGATCACGGCAGCGGCCACGTCCATGTCGCGAATGGCCATCCACTCGCGGCCGATGTGGCTGCGCACCAGGTTTTTGGCCATCAGCGCGAACACCACCACGAAGCTGAGGCAGAACAGGTACTTGGCGGCCGGTGTGGCGATGGGCAGGCCGAACACCTGCAGGTTCGACACCGACACCGCGCCCGAGGCCGAGTCGTTGGTGAACCACTTGATGCGCAGAAACGCCCAGTCGGTAAAAAACTGCGCCGCGAGCGTGGCCACCGCAAGGTAGAGGCCCTTGATGCGCAAGCTCGGGATGCCGAACAGCACGCCCACCACGGTGGAACACAAGCCGCCGAGCAGCAGCGACAAGATCAGCGGCATGCCTTCGATGCGTACCTGGAAGTTGTAGGCCGCATACGCACCCACCGCCATGAAGGCGCCGGTGCCGAGTGAGATCTGCCCGCAGTAGCCGACCAGGATGTTCAGGCCCAGGGCCGCCAGCGACAAGATCAGGAACGGGATCAGGATCGCGCGCACCAGGTAGTCGTCGGCCCACAGCGGCACGCCGATGAAAGCCGCGAGCAGCAGGGCGATGATGAACACCCGGTCTTGCAGGATCGGGAAGATCTGCAGGTCAGCGCGGTAGCTGGTCTTGAACTGGCCGTTTTCTCTGTACAGCATGGCTCA
Organism: Rhizobacter sp.; assembly: GCF_031412075.1. Lineage (GTDB taxonomy): Bacteria > Pseudomonadota > Gammaproteobacteria > Burkholderiales > Burkholderiaceae_C > Rhizobacter. Next base: position 79 of record NZ_JANOCG010000542.1, on the reverse strand, counting down.
GACCCGGTCGATGATCTTCTCGCCGAACAAACCTTGCGGCCTGATCAGCAAGAACACAAGCGCCAACACATACGCAAAC
>NZ_JANOCG010000541.1:0-7924 GCF_031412075.1 Rhizobacter sp. | reverse complement strand
GTGGCGCGGTGTTCGCAGGCAAGACCACGCCGGTGGTGTTTGGCCAACCCGCCGCCTGGGTGGCCATGCTGATTGAAGCCCTGGGCCAAGAGGCCCAAGGCAACCTGGCGCAGGCGCAGCACCTGCGCGCCAACGCCTTCGAGCAGGCCCCCACGACAGCCGGCAGCCTCAACGGCGAGGCCTTCGACTGGATCGCCGATGCCGACTCGCGCCTCGGCCCGGTGCTCGAAGTCGTGCTCAACGGGCGCTACACCTGGGTGCCCTTCGAGTCGCTCGCGGCCATCACCGTCGAAGCACCCGTTGACCTGCGCGACATGGTGTGGACACCAGTGCACCTGACCTTCACCAACGGCGGCGATTCGGTTGCCCTCGTTCCAACCTGCTACCCCGGCACGCGCGAGCAACCCAATGGCGTGTTGAAGCTCGCACGCGCCACCGAATGGTCTGAAATCGGCCCCGACCAGTATGCGGGCTTGGGCCAACGCATCCTGTCGACCAGCAGCGCCGAGATGGGGCTGCTGGAAGCGCGTGAGATCAAGCTCACAGCTGCCACATGAACCTGCGTGATCGTCTTCAGCCCGCCTTGCTGGACCGCCTGACGGATTTCAACCCGCAGTCGCAGGTCGAGGCCGACGACACCCGCATGATGAACAAGTCGCAGATCCGTGAGGCGGTGCTGCGAGACCTCTCCTGGTTGCTCAACTCTGTGCAGCCCTTGAGCAAGGCCACGGCCACCCAGTACCCGCAGGCCGCCGACTCGGTGCTCAACTACGGGCTGCCCGCCATGTCGGGCCAGCTGGCCTCGCGCATCGACGTGGGCCTGCTCGAACGCACCATCAAGCAGGCCATCCTGCGCTTCGAGCCCCGCGTGATGGAAGACTCGCTCGAAGTGAAGGCACTCGAAGCCTCCAGCGTGCTCGACACACACAACGTCATCGAGTTCGAGATCCACGGTTTCATGTGGGCCCAGCCGGTGCCGCTCGAATTGTTGTTGCGCACCCAGGTCGACCTTGAAGCCGGCCAGGTGGAAGTGCGCGACGTGGGCAGCAGCGGCCCCTCAAGGCGCAAGAGCTGATGGATCCCAATCTCCTCAGACACTACAACGACGAGCTGACCCACCTGCGTGAGGTGGGCGCCGAGTTCGCCGCCGAGTTCCCCAAGATTGCCGCACGCCTGTCGCTGGAAGGGCTCGAAGTTTCCGACCCTTACGTCGAGCGCCTGCTGGAAGGTTTTGCCTTCATGGCAGCACGCATCCAGCTCAAGATCGACGCGGAGCACCCGCGCTTCATTCAGCACCTGCTGGAGACGGTGTACCCGGGCTTCTTGTCGCCCGTGCCGTCGATGATGATCGCGCGCATGCGGCCCGACCCGCTCGACCCCAACCTCGCGCGCGGCTTCACCCTCAAGCGCGGCAGTTCCCTCACGAGCGAGCTGGTGCGCGGGCAAAACACCCGCTGCGAGTTCCGCACCGCACACGAGGTGACGCTGTGGCCGATCGAGATCGAGTCGGTGCAGTACTTCAGCCACGCACCCGACCTGCCCCTGGCCCACCTGCCGGTCGCGCGCCAGTTGCGCGGTGGCTTGCGCATCAAGCTCAAGCTGCATGGTGGGCTTAAGTTCAAGCAGTTGAAGCTCGACAAGCTGCCGCTGTTCATCTCGGCCCCCGACGACGTGGCCTTCCGCCTGCACGAGCTGGTGCTGGGCAACACGGTCGGCACCTGGGTAGCCGGGCCCGCCAACCGCGGCGCCGCCTCAGGTTTTGCCGATGCCGACTCGGTCAAGCCCATGGGCTACGACGACAACGAGGCCCTGCTGCCCGAAACCCTGCGCGGTTTCAGCGGCCACCGCCTGCTGCAAGAGCTGGCGGCCATGCCGCAGCGTTTTCTGTTCTTCGAGATCAACGACCTGGCTCGCCGCCTCGCGGTGGTGGATGGCGCCGAGGCCGAGATCGTTGTGCTGTTTTCGCGCGGGGAGGCCGCCCTTGAATCGCTGGTGGACGCCGGCAGCCTCGCGCTTTTCTGTACCCCTGCGATCAACCTGTTCCCCAAGCGGCTCGATCGCATCCAGCTGGCCACCTCCGGCACGGGGGGTTGGGAGCACCACGTGGTGCCCGATCGCACACGCCCGATGGACCACGAGATCCACACGCTGGAATCGGTGACGGGTTATGGCGTGGCACAAGTGGCCGAGCAGAGTTTCATGCCGCTGTATGCAAGCTTTCACGACGCGGTGCGCAGCCACGGCGCCTACTACACCGTGCGCCGCGAGCCACGCATGCTGTCGTCGCGCCAGCGGCTCGACGGGCCACGCTCGGCCTATGTGGGGCAAGAGGTGTTCTTGTCGCTGGTTGACCCGCAAAACGCGCCTTACCGCGAAGACATTCGCCAGCTCTCGGTCATCGCCTTGGTGACCAACCGCGACTTGCCCACGCTCTTGCCCGGCAACTCCACCACCTGGGTGCTCGACTCTGCCGGCCCCGCCGGCCGCATCGAAACCCTGCGCGGCCCCACCCGCCCGGTGCAGCGCCTGGCGCGCGGCGATGTGGGCTGGTCGATGGTGAGCCTGTTGACGCTCAATTACCTGAGCATTGCCGGTGAAGACCCCAAACGTGCGGCCTCCGCCTTGCGCACCATGCTGGCCTTGCACGGGCCCGAGCAAGATGTGGCCTGGGCCAAGCAGGTCGAGAGCATCCAGTGGCTGGAGGCCAAATCCGTGGTGCGGCGTTTGCCCTTCCCGGGGCCGCTGACCTTTGGCTGTGGGGTTGAAGTGACTGCGCTGGTTGATGAACTGGGCTTCCAGGGTTCGAGCGCCTTCCTGTTGGGCCAAGTGCTCGATCGGTTTTTTGCGCGCCACGCGGCGTCCAACAGCTTCTGTGAAACGGTGCTGCGCTCGGCCTCGCGCGGCGAGATCATGCGCACCCGGCCGCGCATTGGAACCCACGCGGTGTTATGACATGAAGCACCTTCGTCGCCCCCTCCTCTCCGTTCGGGCTGAGCCTGTCGAAGCCGGCGAAGTGCACCTCGCTACCCTTCGACTGGCTCAGGGCGAACGGAGGTGTGCGGCATGAACGCCGACGCCCGCCAGCTCCACGAGCGCCGCGCGCGCCTTTTCGAGAGCCTAGCGGCCGAGCCCTGGGCGCATGACTTTTTCGCCGTGTTGCGCCAGATCGAGTCCCTCGCCCCCAACTCGCCCCGCCTCGGCCGTGCGCTGCGCCCCAGCGCCGAACCCATCCGCCTCGGCCAGGACCCGGAGCTTGATTTCGCGCCCGCCGCGTTGATGTCGTTCAAGGTCGACAGCCGCAAGCCGCCTCGTCTGGGCGCACGCTTCTTCGGCCTCTTCGGCCCGATGGGCCCGCTGCCGCTGCACATCACCGAGTACGCACGCGACCGGATGCGCAACCACGCCGACCCGACCTTCGTGCGGTTTGCCGATGTATTTCACCACCGTGCGCTGCTGCTCTTCTACCGCGCCTGGGCACAAAGCCAGCCCGCCGTGCAGGCCGATCGGCCCAACGACGACCAGTTCGCCAAGTGGGTCAGCGCCTTGTTCGGCCAGGCGCCAGCATCGCTGCGCCAAGCCGATGCCGTGCCCGATGCCGCCAAACGTTACGTGGCGAGTCATCTCGCGCGGCCCACGCGCAACCCGGAGTCGATCGCCAAGGTGCTGCGCCAGTATTTCGACGTGCCCATCCGCATCGAGCCCTATGTGGGCCACTGGATGCCGCTGCGCGCCGAAGATCGCAGCCGCCTCGGGCGCCCGGGTGCGCGCCGCAGTGCGCCACTCGGCGTTTCGGCCGTGGCGGGTGCCAAGGTGTGGGATCGGCAGTACAAGATCCGCCTCCACATCGGCCCGCTCAGCCTCGCGCAGTACCAGCAGTTTTTGCCGGGTCAGCCTTCGCTCATCGAGCTGCGCGACTGGATGCGCCAGCTGGTGGGCTTCGATTTGTTGTGGGACGTGCAGCTCGTGCTCAAGGGCAACGAGGTGCCACCCCTGCGCATGGGTGGCCAGACGGCCCTCGGTCGCAGCACCTGGCTCGGCCGCAAGACGCCCCACCCCGACCGTGGCGAGCTTCGCCTTCACCCTTCAAAAAACTCCGTTCGGGCTGAGCCTGTCGAAGCCCACGCGCAGCGCCGCGATGGCACATCGACAAGCTCAGTGCGAACGGGTCGTTAACCCTTGTCGCCCCTGATAGGAGAACCTCATGGCTGAAATCAGTCGCTCCGCCCTCTTTGGCAAGCTCAACCCGCTGGCCTACAAGGCCATCGAAGGGGCCACCGTGTTCTGCAAGCTGCGCGGCAACCCGTATGTGGAACTGCAGCACTGGTTGTTCCAGATCTTGCAGACGCAAGACTCCGACGTGCACCGCATCGCCAAGCACTATGGGCTCGATGCGTCCAACCTCGTGACCGACCTGCAGAACTCGCTCGACCGGTTGCCGCGCGGCGCGTCTTCTGTCACCGACCTGTCGAGCTTCGTCGAAGACGCCGTGGAGCGCGCCTGGGTCTACGGCTCCTTGATGTTTGGCGGCACCCAGGTGCGCACCGGCTTCCTGATCGTGGGCCTGCTCAAGACCAAGAACCTGCGCAACGTGCTGCTGTCGATCAGCAAGCAGTTCGAGCGCATCCAGATCGACGAGCTGAGCGAAAACTTCAACAAAATTTTGGGTGGCTCGCCCGAAGAGGCGCAAGCCGCGACGGAAAGTGGCGCCGAGCCCGGCGAAGCCAGCGGCGCGATCTCGCCCGCCGCCATGGGCAAGCAGGAAGCGCTGAAAAAGTTCACCACCGACCTGACCGAGCAGGCTCGCGGCGGCAAGATGGACCCGATCGTCGGCCGCGACGACGAGATCCGCCAGGTGGTCGATATCTTGATGCGCCGCCGCCAGAACAACCCCATCCTGATCGGCGAAGCCGGGGTGGGCAAGACCGCGGTGGTCGAAGGTTTTGCGCAGCGCATTGCGCGAGGCGACGTGCCGCCTGCCCTGAAAGAAGTGGAGCTGCGTGTGCTCGACGTGGGCTTGCTGCAGGCCGGCGCCAGCATGAAAGGCGAGTTTGAACAACGATTGCGCTCGGTGATCGACGAGGTGCAGGCGAGCGTCAAGCCCATCATCCTGTTCATCGACGAAACCCACACGCTGGTGGGTGCGGGCGGTGCGGCGGGCACCGGCGATGCAGCCAATCTGCTCAAGCCGGCTCTGGCACGTGGCCTGTTGCGCACCATTGGCGCCACCACGTTTGCCGAGTACAAGAAGCACATCGAGAAAGACCCGGCGCTGACCCGGCGTTTCCAGAGCATCACCGTCGACGAGCCCGACGAAGCGCGTGCGATCCTGATGATGCGTGGCGTGGCCTCGACGATGGAGAAACACCACAAGGTGCAAATCCTCGACGAGGCACTCGAAGCTGCGGTCAAGCTCTCGCACCGCTACATCCCCGGCCGCCAACTGCCCGACAAATCGGTGAGCCTGATCGACACCGCCTGCGCCCGTGTGGCGGTGAGCCTGCACGCCACGCCGCCTGAGGTGGACGACTGCATGAAGCGCATCGAGTCGCTCGAAACCGAGCAAGGCATCATCGCACGCGAAGGCGCCATCGGCATCGACACCAAGAAGCGCTCTGCGCTGGTGGAAGAGCAACTCGGCCAGGAACGTACTCGCCTCGACAAGCTGCAAACCCGCTGGCAAGGTGAGAAGGGCCTGGTCGACACGCTGCTCGCCTTGCGAGCCAAGCTGCGCGATGGCGCGGCCCCGGTCGAAGGCACCGGCAGCAAGCTGGAAAAAGGTGCCGAAGCGGCGGCGACCGACATGCCGCGGTTGTCAGATGCCGATCGCGCAGCCACCCTCGCCGAGCTGCACAAGGTGCAAGCCGAGCTGGCCACCTTGCAAGGCGAGAGCCCGCTGATTCTGCCGACCGTCGATTACCAGGCCGTGGCCAGCGTGGTGGGCGACTGGACGGGTATTCCGGTGGGCCGCATGGCGGCCAACGAGATCGAGACCATCCTCAACCTGCCCAAGCTGCTGGGCTCGCGTGTGATCGGCCAAGACCACGCGATGGAGGTGATCGCCAAACGCATCCAGACCTCGCGCGCGATGCTCGACAACCCGAGCAAGCCGATCGGCGTGTTCATGCTCGCCGGCACCTCGGGTGTGGGCAAGACCGAAACCGCGCTCGCGCTGGCCGAGGCGCTGTACGGCGGCGAGCAAAACGTCATCACCATCAACATGAGCGAGTACCAGGAGGCACACACCGTCTCCACACTCAAGGGCTCGCCCCCGGGCTACGTGGGCTACGGTGAAGGCGGTGTGTTGACCGAAGCCGTGCGCCGCCGCCCCTACAGCGTGGTGCTGCTCGACGAGGTGGAAAAAGCCCACCCCGACGTGCACGAGCTCTTCTTCCAGGTGTTCGACAAGGGCTGGATGGAAGACGGCGAAGGCCGCCTCATCGACTTCAAGAACACCATCATCCTGCTCACGTCGAACGCCGGCAGCGAGATGATCATGAACCTGTGCAAGGATCCGGAGCTGATGCCCGCGCCCGACGCCATTGCCAAGGCGCTGCGCGAGCCGCTGTTGAAAGTGTTCCCGGCAGCGCTCTTGGGCCGCATCGTGACCATTCCGTATTACCCGTTGTCCGAAGACATGATGGGCCGCATCGTCAAGCTGCAACTCAACCGCATCAAGAAGCGTGTGGAAGCGAACCACGGCGTGCCATTCGTCTTCAACGACGAGGTGGTGAAGCTGGTGGTGAGCCGCTGCAACGAGGTGGAAAGCGGCGGCCGCGTGATCGACGCGCTGCTCACCAACACCGTGCTGCCGCGCATCAGCCACGAATACCTCACCCGCCTGGCCTCCGGCGCGCCCCTGAGCAAGGTGGAGCTGACCGTGGGTGCGGGCGATTTCGCCTATGGCTTCGACTGAAACGTGAACCCCCACGCTCACTTCGTTCACTGCTCCCCAAGGGGACGCTCAGCCCCCTTGGGGCGGCCCGACGGAGGCTGAGTTGTCCAAGCACCGCCCCCTGAGCGGAGCTGCACGGCTCGCGCAGCAGCAGATGCTGCAACGCGCCGTGCTCTTGCTGCGCGACAAGAAGCTCGACGACGCCGAGCCGGTGTTGCTGTCGGTGCTGCAGCGCTGGCCGGGGCAGCCCGATGCCTTGCACTTCCTCGGGGTGCTGGAGCACACACGCGGCCACAGTGAAGCAGCGCTGAGCCTGATTCGCCAGGCCATCCTGGGCCTGCCCGGCCAGGCGGGGCCCTTGAACAACCTGGGCAACGTGCTGGTCGAGACCCAGCGCTTCGACGAAGCCGTGGGCGCCTACCGCGCGTGCCTTGCGCTCAAGCCCGACAACATCGACGCGCTCAACAACCTGGCCACCATGCTGCGCAAGCGCGGCGAGCACGCCGAGTCTGAAGCGCTGTGCCGCAAGGCGCTCGAGGTCAATGCCGAATTCGCCCAGGCCTGGTACAACCTGTCGCTCACCCTGCTGGAGCAAGGGCGTGTCGACGAAGGCCTCACCGCGCACAGCCGCGCCATCGTGCTATGGCCGCGCCACCTGCAGGCACGCAACGCCGTGCCCAAGGCGCTGGTGCAACTGGGCCGGCTCGAAGAAGCCGCACAGCTCTACCGCGAATGGCTGGCCACCGACCCCGACAACCCGGTGATCAAGCACCACCTGGCCGCCTGCTCCGGCGGCGCCGTTCCCGAGCGCGCGAGCGACGCGTACGTGGAGCGCACCTTCGACGCCTTTGCCGCCACCTTCGACGCCAATCTCTCCGCCCTGGGCTACCGCGCGCCGCAGCTGGTGGCCGAGCTGCTGCGCGAGCTGCTGCCGCCGCCGGCGCGGCAGTTCGACATCCACGACCTGGGCTGCGGCACCGGCCTGTGCGGGCCGATGGTGCGCGACTGGGCGCGCGACCTGAGCGGCTGTGA
>NZ_JANOCG010000540.1:0-8905 GCF_031412075.1 Rhizobacter sp. | reverse complement strand
TTCCAGGGCGGCCACAACGCGGGCCACACGCTCGTCATCAAGGGCGTGAAGACGGCCTTGCAGCTGATCCCTTCGGGGATCATGCGCGATGGCGTGAAGTGCTACATCGGCAATGGCGTCGTGGTCGACCCGAGCCACTTGTTGAGCGAGATCGAGCGCCTGGAGGCGATCGGCCTGGAAGTGCGCTCGCGCCTGTTCATCAGCGAGTCGTGCCCGCTGATCCTGCCTTTCCATGTGGAGGTTGACAAGGCGCGTGAGGCGCTGCGCGAGACCAGTGGCGCCGGCAAGATCGGCACCACAGGCAAGGGCATCGGCCCGGCCTACGAAGACAAAGTGGCGCGCCGGGCGATGCGCGTGCAGGACCTGAAGCACCCGGATCGTTTTGCAAAAAAGCTGCGCGAATTGCTTGAGCTGCACAACTTTGCGTTGAGCGGCTACCTCAAGTCCAAGCCGCTGGAATTCCAGCCAATCTTCGATCACGCAATGAAAGTCGCCGAGCAGCTCAAGCCGATGCTGGCCGATGTGGGCTACACGCTATACACGGCGCACAAGCAGGGTGCCAACATCCTGTTCGAAGGCGCGCAGGGCACCTTGCTCGATATCGACCACGGCACCTACCCTTACGTGACCTCCAGCAACTGCGTGGCGGGCAACGCCTCGGCTGGTGCGGGTGTGGGGCCTGATCTGTTGCACTACATCCTTGGCATCACCAAGGCCTACACCACGCGTGTGGGCAGTGGCCCGTTCCCGACCGAGCTCGACATGGACACCCCGGGCACGGTGGGCCATCACCTGTCGACCGTGGGCCAGGAGCGCGGAACCGTCACCGGCCGGCCGCGACGCTGTGGCTGGCTCGATGCGGCACTGCTCAAGCGCTCCATCATCATCAACGGCATCTCCGGCCTGTGCATCACCAAGCTCGACGTGCTCGATGGTCTGCCCGAGATCAAGGTCTGCGTGGGGTATGAACTCAACGGCAGGCGTGTCGACATCTTGCCGTTGGACGCCGATGACATTGAAGCCTGTGTGCCGATCTACGACACCTTCCCGGGCTGGGCAGAAAAGACTGCCGGCATCACCGAATGGGACAAGCTGCCCTTGAACTCGCGCAAGTACCTGGAGCGTGTGCAAGAGTTCATCGGTGCACCCATCGACATGGTCTCGACCGGACCGGATCGCGATCACACAATTTTGCTGCGCCACCCTTATCAAGCCTGAACACAGGAACGCCACATGCTGACCGACGATGGCAAACACCTCTACGTCTCATGGGACGAGTACCACATGCTGATCGAGCGTCTTGCGCTCAAGATCGACGCGTCGGGCTGGCAGTTCGATCAGATCCTTTGCCTGGCGCGTGGTGGCATGCGGCCTGGCGACGTGTTGTCGCGGGTGTTCGACAAGCCCCTGGGCATCATGTCGACGAGTTCCTACCGTGCAGAAGCCGGCACGATCCAGGGGCGGCTCGACCTGGCCAAGTACATCACGCTGCCCAAGGGCGAGTTGGCCGGGCGTGTGTTGCTGGTTGACGACCTGGCCGACTCGGGGGTGACGCTGCGTGCGGTGGTGGAGCGCCTGCGCAGCATGCCGGCCATCAGCGAACTGCGCTCGGCCGTGATCTGGACCAAGGGTGTGTCCAGCTACACGCCTGACTATTACGTCGAGCTGCTGCCAACGAGCCCCTGGATTCATCAGCCGTTCGAAGAGTACGACGAACTCAGGCCCGACGGTTTGGCGAAGAAGTTTGCGATTTGACGGCAAACGTACGAATAATGCAGGCCGCTATGAGCGACATCACTAACGGGTCTGCATTCCCACCCACAAAGCAAAACGGCCCGCACTTGCGTGCAGGCCGTTTGTCTTTTTATCTCTATCTTGGTGCCCAGGAGAGGACTCGAACCTCCACGGAGTTACCCGCTAGTACCTGAAACTAGTGCGTCTACCAATTCCGCCACCTGGGCATTTCAGGAAGCCTTGGATCATATCATCAAACAAACGAACTTTTCAAACGCTTCAGCCATCGGTACCGAACTGATGAGCGAAGTTGAGGGCACGGTGCAAGGTCACCGTGATGGGCACGGCTTCATGGTGCGCGACGACCGCCAGCCCGATCTCTATCTGTCTCCGCAGGAGATGCGCGCTGTGTTGCACCGCGACCGTGTGAAGGCGCGAGTGATCCGCTACGACCGCAAGGGCCGGCCCGAAGGCCGTGTGCTGGAGATTCTCGAGCGCAAGAAGACGCCCATCATCGGGCGCTTGCTGCACGAGAGCGGCATCTGGCTCGTGGCGCCCGAAGACAAGCGTTACGGGCAAGACATCATGGTGCCCAAGAACGCGATCGCGGCTGCGACCGTGGGGCAGGTGGTGGCCATCGAGTTGACCGAGCCGCCATCGCTTTACTCGCAGCCCATGGGTCGGGTGACCGAGGTGCTGGGCGAGATCGACGACCCCGGCATGGAGATCGAAATTGCGGTGCGCAAGTACGAAGTGCCACACCGCTTCTCGCCAGAGACGCTGTCGCAGGCCGCGGGCTTGCCCGACAAGATTCGGCCCGCCGACCGGCGTGACCGCATCGACCTGACCGATGTGCCGCTGGTCACCATCGACGGTGAAGACGCACGCGACTTCGACGACGCCGTGTACTGTGAGCCCGTCAAGACCGGCCGCGGCAAAAACGCCTTCGAAGGCTGGCGTCTCGTGGTGGCGATCGCCGACGTGAGCCACTACGTGAAGCCGGGCGAACCGATCGATGACGACGCCTACGAGCGTGCCACGTCGGTTTACTTTCCGCGGCGCGTCATACCGATGCTGCCGGAGAAGCTCTCCAACGGCCTGTGCTCGCTGAACCCGAACGAAGACCGTTTGGCGATGGTGTGCGACATGCTCATCACCCACACCGGCGAGATCCATGCTGACCAGTTTTTCCCGGCGGTGATTTGCTCGCATGCGCGCTTCACCTACAACGAGGTGGCGGCGATCCTGTCGAACACGCGTGGCCCCGAGGCGGCGCGGCGCAAGGAGATCGTGCCGCACCTGCTGCACTTGCACGAGGTCTATCGAGCCCTGCTCAAAGAGCGGGCCAAGCGCGGTGCGGTCGACTTCGAGACCACCGAGACGCAGATCATCTGCGACGACAATGGCCGCATCGAAAAGATCGTGCCGCGCACGCGCACCGAAGCGCACAAGCTGATCGAAGAGGCCATGCTGGCCGCCAACGTGTGCTCGGCCGACTTCATCGCGTTGGCCAAACACTCGTCGCTGTACCGCGTGCACGAGGGCCCAACGCCCGAGAAGAAAACCTTGCTGCAGAACTATCTGAAGCAGTTGGGTCTGGGCTTGAGCATCAGCGACGACCCCAAACCGGGCGAGTACCAGGCGATTGCGGCGGCCACCAAAGACAGGCCCGATGCGCAGCAGATCCACACCATGCTGCTGCGTTCGATGCAGCAGGCCATCTACACCGGCACCAACAGCGGCCACTTCGGCTTGGCGTACGAGGCATATACGCACTTCACCAGCCCGATCCGGCGCTACCCCGATCTACTCGTACACCGTGTCATCAAGGCGTTGCTGCAAGGCAAGCGCTACAACCTGCTGAGCGGTGCGCTCGAATCGGGCACCAAGGCGCGCAAGGGTGCGGGTGCCGAAGACGAGCAATGGGAAGCCACCGGCGCCCATTGCAGCGCCAACGAACGGCGCGCGGACGAAGCCTCACGCGATGTTGAAGCCTGGCTCAAATGCCGTTACATGCGCGAGCACCTGGGCGAAGAGTTTGGCGGCACCGTGAGTGCGGTCACGAGCTTCGGGCTGTTTGTCACGCTGGACGGTTTGTATGTCGAGGGGCTGATTCACATCACCGAACTCGGCGGCGAATATTTCCGCTTCGACGAGGCGCGGCAAGAGCTGCGCGGCGAACGCTCTGGCGTCCGCTATGTCACGGGCTCGCGGGTGCGGGTGCAGGTGAGTCGTGTCGACCTCGATGGCCGCAAGATCGACTTCCGCATGGTGCACGAGGGCGATGACGGTGCGATCGTCGCCCGTGCCAAGCGTGACAAGGCGGGTGTCGACAAATCCGTTGGCCCGGTGGCCGAGCTGGCCGCTGTCAAGGAAGCCGACCGTGCCGTCAAAGCGGCCACCAAGGCACGCAAGAGCAGCACGGCTGGCAAGAAGGGCTCATCGACGGCGCACCCGGTGCGCGCGGCCAAATCAGCCGCTCGTCAGTCGGCCAGCAAGTCGACTCGTCGCCGATGATCGGCGGGGCGATGCAGCGTGCATCGCCTCGATCAGGTCGGCGGCCCGCAGGGGGCTGACCCGACTGCGATCCGCGGCGTGCCCGTGAAGCCAGGTTGCGTGCCGAGCGGCCTGCAATGCTCTGGTGCTGGCGGTCGACCAGCAGCCACCCAGCCATCCGGCGAGCACGTCGCCGGTGCCTGCGCTTGCCAATGAAGCGTTGCCGCTGGCGTTGATCGATGGTGTGCCGAACGCCGCCGTGACCACCGAACCCGACCCCTTGAGCACGACCACGCAGTTGAAGCGGTCGGCCAGTTGCTGAGCGGCGACCAGACGATCGGCTTGCACCGCGTCCGTGCTCATGTTGAGCAAGCGAGCCGCTTCCAGTGGGTGGGGTGTCAGCACCGTCTCTCTGTCGTGCGAACGACGCGCTGCCAGCAGCAGCTGCAGCGTGCTGTCTGATGCGATCGCGTTGAGCGCGTCTGCGTCCAACACCAGGCGCCCCGCGGAACTCAGCAGTCGAGGCAACACCTTGCGAACCGCGTCGCCCCCACCGCAGCCACAGACCACCGTCGATTGACTCAGCACATCGGCAGGCCCGCCCCACCAAGCCGGGCGAAACATCAGCTCGGGTCGTTGCAGGTCAAGCCCCGACACATCGGGGTCGAGCAAGCTCACATACACCCGCCCCGCACCCGCCGCATGGGCCGCCCGTGCGGCGAGCAGCGCGGCGCCGACCATGCCCGGCGCGCCACCCACCACGGCCACGTCGCCAAAGCTGCCTTTGTGCTGCGCATGTTGACGTGTTGCCGCGGGCGCGCCGGTGTTGGTGAGCCAGGCGACTGGCGGGAGGAGGGTCGGTTCAACGTCCAAGGTGTCAAACCACACCTCGCCCGCAAAGTCGCGCCCTGATCCGGTGAACAGGCCCGGCTTGAGGGTGAGCAAGGCCAAGGTGTGGGTGGCCACGACGCAGACGCTGCCGTGTGGCTGGCCGGTGTCGGCGTTCATGCCGGAGGGCAAATCCACCGCAAGCACAGGGCAGGCCAGTTGGTTGAGTTCGGTGATCCAACGGGCCAGTTCACCGGCCGGTTCTCGCTGGCCGCCGATGCCGAGCAGGGCGTCGATGGCAACGTCGGGCACGTCGTTCGACACGCGCTCGCTGGAGATCGACACGCCGACCGCTTGAGCGCGCTTCAAGGCATCTTGTGCATCGCCGGGCAGGCGCGCGGCATCCGCAATGAGCGTCACTTCAACTTGCAAGCCGGCTGCCACCAGGTGGATGGCTGCGTCCAGCCCATCACCGCCGTTGTTGCCCGGCCCGCAGGCGATCCACGCACTGCGAGCATGGGGGTGCAACGCCCGCGCCAGTGCGGCCGCGGCATGGCCAGCACGGCGCATCAGTGTGTGCGCCTCGACGCCCGCCAAGGCGTGTTGTTCGATCAGGCGTGAGCTGGCCGTGTGGTGCAGGGGCCAGTTGTCGTGGCGACTGAGGATGCGATGCATCACGTGCGACCCTCTCAAAGGTGAAGGCGCTCCACGCCCAGGCCTTCGACATCGATGCCGGCGGCTCGGCCGCCGATGGCGTCGGCAAGAATGCGCGCCGAGCCACAAGCCAGCGCCCAGCCGTTGGCGCCATGGCCGAGGTTGAGCCACACACCGGCGATGCCGCTCGCACCCAGCACCGGCGGGCCATCGGGCAGCGTCGGCCGGGCTCCCTTCCAGACCTGGGCCTGGCTCATGTGGGCCGCTCCCGGAAACCAATCGTTCAATACCTTGTACAGCGTGTTGAGCGACGCTTCGTTGTTGCGCTGCAGGTTGCCGCCCAGCTCAGCGCTGCCCGACACACGCAGCCGTGTGCCGAAGCGGCTGACCGCCACCTTGTAGCGCTCGTCCATCACGGCGGCACGCGGGCCGACATCGGGGTGGATGTGCAGGTTGCGCAACGGCGCAGTGACGGAGTAGCCGTACACCGGCGCGAGGGGCAGCTTGATGCCATGCGTGCGCAGCAAGCCGGCCGCGTCAAGCGCCGCGCACACCACCACAGCGTCGAAACTTTCGGTCTCGGGCTCGAAGGGCAGCACGTCAGTCGGCGGGCCCTCCAGCTTCACGGCGTCGGGGTTCAACCAGGTCGACTCTTCCATCGGCGCGTAGACCTTGGTCACGCGTGGAGTCTTGCCGGGCTCGATCGATTGCACCGTGGTGTTGAAGCGAAACGTGGCACCCAGGCGCTCAGCCTGCTCGCGCAGGAGCAGGGCGAACTGGCGGCAGTTGCCCACCTCGTCTTGCGCCAGGTGGATGCCTGCGTGCAACTCGGCCTCGGGGTTGAGGCCGGGCTCGACACGCCGGCAGTGTTCGGCATCGAGCATCTGGAAGCGCACGCCGGCGTCAGTGAGCATGGCCAGGCTTCCCTGGGCCTTCGAAGCGTCGTGGGCCGAACGCAGCAGCACCAGGTAGCCGTCGGCGCGCTCGTAGTCGAGCTGCAGCGTTTTGGTGAGGTGGGCCAGCCGCTCCTTGCTGTAGCGTGCCAACCGCTGCAGGCGCGCACGGTTGCTGCGATAGCTGTGCGGGCTGGATGCGCGCCAGCTGCGCCACACCCAGCGCAGCCCGCTGGTGCCCAGGCTCGGGCTCACGCGAAGTGCGGCGTGCTTGCGGAATAACTGGCTCATCACCTGCCACGGCAGGCCGGGAGCCGCCCAGGGGGCGACATGGCCGGGGGCCACCACACCGGCGTTGGCGAAGCTGGCTTCGGCGGCCACGCTGCCGCGCCGCTCGAACACGGTCACCTCATGGCCGTCGGCGGCGAGTTCATAGGCAGAGGTCACGCCGACGATGCCGGCGCCGATCACGGCAACGCGCATCAGTGCGCCCCTTCGGTGAGCGCGGCTTCGATCGCGAGAGAGACATCGAGCACGGTGTCGTCTTGCATTGCATGGCTCCAGACCGTCAGCCCCACCGGCATCTCGGTGGGTTGGTGACAGGGCAGAGACAGCGCGCAGCCGTCGAGCATGTTGACGACAGACGGGTTACGCAGCAGCAGGGCGTTGACGGCGAAGAAGGCCTCGTCGCTCGCCAGGCTGGCGATGGTGGGGGCCACGATCGGCACGGTGGGGCTGAGCAGCGCGTCGAAGCGCTGCAGCGTTGTCGTCATGCGGGTGATCCAGTCGATGCGAGCGTGTAGCAGGGTGATGTAGTCGGCGGCGCTCATGGTTTCGCCGCGGCGAATGCGCTGCGCGACACGGGGATCGTAGTCGGCTTGCCGCTGCGTGATCAACGATCGGTGCCAGGCCCAGCTTTCGGCGGCAGAGAAGCCGCCGGTGGCGTTGATCGATGCCAGCTCGTCGAGCTCGGGCAGTGCGATGTCGTCGATGTGGGCGCCGGCGCGGCGGAGGGTGCTCAAAGCGCGTTGAAAGGCGGTGGCCACAACCGTGTCCATGCCGTCGAGCAAACGTGCAGGTACGGCGAGACGAAGCATGTTCAAGGGGCGCTTCACGGGGGACACCTTCCGTGCCGCCAGGACTTCGTGCAACAACACGGCGTCGCGCACCGAGCGGGTGATCGCGCAGGTGGTGTCCAGCGTCGTCGACAGAGGGATCGCTCCCTCAGTGGGCGTGAGTCGTGCGGTGTTCTTGAAGCCGACCAGGCCTTGCAAGGCGGCGGGAATGCGGATCGAGCCACCGGTGTCGGAGCCGAGCGCGGCCCAGGCGGCACCGCTGGCGACCGACACCGCGCCTCCCGAGGTAGAGCCACCGGGAATGCGCGGCTGTGGGTCGAGGGCAAGCGTGGCGGCATTGGGTGGCGTGCCATGGTGCGGGTTGATGCCGACACCTGAAAAAGCGAACTCGGTCATGTTGGTGTGGCCACTCAGCGCGGCGCCGGCGGC
The DNA here is from genome assembly GCF_031412075.1 of Rhizobacter sp. Lineage (GTDB taxonomy): Bacteria > Pseudomonadota > Gammaproteobacteria > Burkholderiales > Burkholderiaceae_C > Rhizobacter. Next base: position 795 of record NZ_JANOCG010000540.1, on the reverse strand, counting down.
GCGCAGGCGAGCCACGGCCGGGCAGTCACTCGCAGCGGGTGGCGCATCGGCCAGCACACGCGACGCGGCGGTCGTAGTTTGGCCATGCACGTTGAACAAGGCTTTCACGCTGATGGCCAGCCCCGCTAGGCACGGCAATGGCGCACCGGCCGCCGATGCGGCGTCGATAGCGTGGGCCGTGGCCAGCGCCTGGGTGTCAAAGCGACGGGTGTAGGTGTGCTGGTTGTCGGTGGCGTCTGCGTTGGTCAGGCTCTGAGACAGGGCGTCAGACGCATTCAACCGCCCCTGGAGGATGGCGTCTCGGGCAGCAGTCAGGTCATTCGTCATGGGAGGGTGAGAAGGCCTGCTATACTCCGCGGGTTTACCTGAATGCAGCTCATGTCGAGCTGGCGTGGGTCAACAAAATCGCGAATCCGGCTGTTTAAAGGTGTTGCGGCTGTCCTCTTGCAGGGCGTCGCAATTCAGGCTGGATTCTAGAACCAACCTTTGGAGTTCTCATGTCAGTCACCATGCGTGAAATGCTGGAAGCCGGCGTCCATTTCGGACACCAAACCCGCTTCTGGAACCCCTAGTTGGCCCCGTACATCTACGGCCATCGCAACAAGATCCACATCATCAACCTCGAGAAGACGCTGCCGCTCTTCACCGAGGCGATGAAGTTCACCCGTCAACTCGCCGCCAAGCGCGGCACCATCCTGATGGTGGGCACCAAGCGCCAGGCGCGCGAAGTGATCGCGATGGACGCCAAGCGCTGCGGCATGCCCTTCGTTGACCAGCGCTGGCTCGGCGGCATGC
>NZ_JANOCG010000539.1:0-3100 GCF_031412075.1 Rhizobacter sp. | reverse complement strand
CCACTTCGAGGCCGCCAGAGATGGCGATGCAACCGCTGTCGGCCATCTGCTGGCACAGCTCGGGGCTGAATGATTTTTCGAAGCGGATGTTGCCCCACCACGAGATGGCGAGCTGGCGCTGGATCAGCTCGGCCGAGAGAGTTTTCAGCGCCTTGGGCGGCGCGGCTTCATCGACGAAGTGAAAGCCCGTCTGCCCGGTTTCCTTGACGATGGTCTCGATGCGGTCGACCAGCGTCGCAGCCGAAGCGCCTTCGTAGCGCGAGATGTAGTCGAGGCTCACGTCGCAGAAGCTGCACTTCTTCCAATAACACCCATGGGCCACGGTGAGCTTGTTCCAGCGCCCGTCGCTCCACAGCCGGTTCATCGGGTTGAGCATGTCCAGCAACGACAGGTAGCGGTCGAGCGGCAGGCCGTCCCAGGTGGGTGTGCCGACCTCGGCAAAGGCGATGTCTTGTTCGACCCAGTTGACGTAGCGCACGGCGCCGTCTTCGCGCACAAAGGTGCGCACCAGGCGCTGGCGCGAGCGTTTGCCTTGCAGGTGCTCCAGCAGCGCGAGCAAGGGGCGCTCACCGGCGTCGAGCGTGAGGTAGTCAAAGAAGTCGAAGACACGCGGCTCGGTGAGGTCGCGCAGCTCGGTGTTGACGTAGCCGCCACCGAGGCAGGTGACGATGCCCGGATCGTGCTGCTTGATGGCCTGGGCGATGCGGAACGCCGCGTAGACCGAGCCGGGGAATGGCACCGACACCAGCACCACGCTCGGCTGGTTGCGTTTCACGGCGGCGAGCGTCAGATCGACCAGCGTGCGGTCGACGAGGTTGAGCGGCTCGGCCAAGGCTTGCGCCAGCGGGTCGAAGGTCGGCTGGCTCTGCGCGAGCGATTCGGCGTAACGCACAAATTCGAAACGCGGGTCGACGGCATCGCGCAGCACGTCGGCCAGGTCGTTCAGGTAGAGCGTGGCCAGGTGGCGGGCGCGGTCTTGCATGCCGAGTGCGCCGAAGGCCCAGGCGAGCGGGTCACCACCGTCTTCGTCAATGTAGACAGCGAGCGAATCAAAGCGCGGGCCTTCGGGCAGAAAGCCGCGCCCGGAAATCCGGTGGCCGAGCGTTGGGTCACGCCCTTGCAGAAAAGCAATCGTTGGGCCGATGGTGGCAAGGTAGCGGTCAGACTGATCCATGAAACCCTGAACCAGCGGCGAACGCGCGGCCAGCGGCTGGGCCTCGACGTGCTCGCGCACCTGCTCCAGCCCCTCGCTCGACAGCAGCTTGAGCACCAAGCCCAGCGCCAGGTCTTCTTGCACCGCCTGCACCCCACGCGAGCGCAAAAACCCGGTGAGGTAGGCGGTAGACGGGTAAGGCGTGTTGAGCTGCGTCATCGGCGGGATGAGCGAGAGCACACGCGGGGAGACGATCGACATGCCCCCGAGTCTGCCATGCACACCCTGCCCACCGTACAGTGCGGCGATGCAAGACGACACCCACTTCTACGAACCGCGCCTGGGCCACGGCCTGCCGCACGACCCGTTCAACGCCATCGTGGGCCCGCGCCCGATCGGCTGGATCTCATCGCACGACGCCCAAGGCGTGCTGAACCTCGCGCCCTACAGCTTCTTCAACGCCTTCAACTACACGCCGCCCTTGGTGGGCTTCTCGAGCATTGGCGACAAGGACACGGTGCGCAATGCGCGGCAGACCGGCGAGTTCGTCTGGAACCTGGCCACGCGGCCGCTGGCCGAGGCCATGAACGCGAGTTGCGCCTCGGTGCCGCCCGAGGTCAACGAGTTCGAGCTGGCCGGGCTGACGCCGGTTTCCTCCCGTGTGATCTCGGTGCCCCGCGTGGCCGAGAGCCCGGTGTCGTTCGAGTGCCGGGTGACGCAGATCATCCAGCTGCAGGGCGCCGACGGCACGCCGGTCGAGACCTGGCTCACGCTCGGCGAGGTGGTGGCGGTGCACATCCGCAAAGCCCTGTTGAAGGACGGTGTGTACGACACCGCCGCCGCGCAGCCCATTCTTCGCGGCGGCGGCCCGGCCGACTACTTCAGCATCGGGCCGGAACAGCTGTTTCGCATGTTCCGGCCTCGATGAGACTCAAAGCTGCGCCGCCCGCCGCAAGTCGAGCGTGAACGGGAAGTTCGGGTTGCGCTCTTCCTTGGGCACCTTCATCGCGCCGGGTGTGTGTCCCACGCGGAAAAAACGCGCCAGGCGGCGGGCTTCGGCCTCGTAGGCGTTGACCGGTGCGGTGTCGTAGTTGCGCCCGCCCGGGTGGGCCACGTGGTACTGGCAGCCACCCATCGAGCGGCTCATCCAGGTGTCGACCAGGTCGAAGGTGAGCGGCGCGTGCGACGGGATGCTCGGGTGCAGCGCCGAAGGCGGCGCCCAGGCCTTGTAGCGCACCGCCGCCACGAACTCACCCACCTTGCCAGTGGGCTGCAGCGGCACCACGCGCCCGTTGCAGGTGAGCACATGGCGGTCGCTCACGAGGCCGGTGGCCCTGACCTGCAGGCGCTCCACCGATGAATCGACAAAACGCACCGAACCACCCGCGCCGCCCTCTTCGCCCATCACATGCCAAGGCTCAAGTGCAAGGCGGAATTCCAGCTCGACGCCCATGGCCGTGAAGTCACCGAGACGCGGGAAGCGGAAGTTCAAATGCGGTGCAAACCACTCCGGCTTGATGCCATAGCCGAACTCGTTCAACTCTTCGATCACGTCGCACAGGTCTTGCCACACAAAGTGCGGCAGCATGAAGCGGTCGTGCAGCTCGGTGCCCCAGCGCTTGAGGCGCGGCGGTTGATACGGCTTCTGCCAGAAGCGCGACACCAGCGCGCGCATCAGCAGCTGCTGCGTGAGGCTCATGCGCGCATGCGGCGGCATCTCGAAGGCGCGCATTTCCAAGAGCCCCAAGCGTCCGGTCGGGCCATCGGGCGAGTACATCTTGTCGATGCAGAACTCGGCGCGGTGGGTGTTGCCGGTGACGTCGATCAGGAGGTTTCGCATCAGCCGGTCGATCAGCCAGGGCGGGCAGGCGCCAGGCCCTTCAGCGGTTTTGCGTTGCAGCTCGGCGAACGCGATCTCGATCTCGTAGACCGAGTCGTTGCGCGCTT
>NZ_JANOCG010000538.1:0-3263 GCF_031412075.1 Rhizobacter sp. | reverse complement strand
ACGGTGCCCAATTGCGCTCGCGCAGTACCTTGAAACCCTGGAACAAGCCGCAGTCCAGCAAGATGCGTTGGCCGCCGATTTCCACCAGATGCTTCGACCCGGTGACGGTGTCGGCGGCACCGAGGAACGTGAGCTTCATGGTGTTCGCGGGCTTCAAGCCGTTGACCGGCACGAGGTTCTTCATGGGTCCAGTTCCTGCAGAAAAAGAACAACGTGCACGGTGCGTTAGAACCAGCCTAGCGCTTGGGCACCACCGCCAGCGCCGGCTCCCCCGGCCCCAGCTTGCCGTCGGCGCGCGCCGACAGGTAGGCAAACAGATCCAGCACATGCGGATTCACTTGGGGGTCTGCTCTCCACGCGGGCATGACGATCTGGCCGCGTGCACCCCGCTCGCGGCGCATGATTTGTTCGAGCATGGCTTCGCGCCCGGCGGTGCGATCCTGCGGATGGGCTTCGTCGTCCAGCAAGACGATGCGATAGCTCGTCAGGACCTTGGTCGCGAAGGCACGCGGCGTGAGCGTCTTGATGCGCTCCACCAGGTTCGGCGCGAGGTCGGTGCCCACCGCGCCGACGCCGTGACAGCCATAACACGTGGAGTGAAACAGCTGCCAACCGGTGTAGGTGCCACGATCGACCTTGCCCTGCACGACGCGGTAGTCACCGGGCATGGGTTCATCGGTCGGTTGTGCCGCCAGCGGCAGTGTGATCAACGCTGCGCACAGCACAGCCCACCCCGGCGAACGGCGAGGCGATGAGCGGTTGTTTGTGTTCACCATGTGCGGTCTGGAGTTGTTGAGTTCTGTGCCATCTTGAGCTGCTGTTGCCGGTGCGCTTTGAGCCAGATCAACGGACGGTGCTGCCGGCTTGCAAGTCAGCGCACAAGACCGTCAAGTCATTTGACCAACAACACCGGCACGTCGCAGTCGGCAACCACCCGCTGTGCCACGCTGCCCATCAGCACCCGCCCGAGCAGCCCGTAGCCATGGGTGCCCATCACGATCATGTGGGCCTTCTCACGCCGGGTAGCCTCGACAATCTCGGCGGCGGGCGAGCCAACCACCCATTCGCAGCGGTAACGTATGGGGTGCCGGTCAAGGAACACCTTGATGGGCCATTGGTTTTCCTTGATATGACATGCGCCACTGTGCTGCGGCACCGTGTCTATGCGGGCAGGCCGCACACAGCTCATGCACACGTCCCATTCATCGCCGCCGGGTACGAGATCGGGCGACGCAGGTTTGCCGCCGGGTTTGCGGCAGACCATCTCTCTCAATCCACCACAAGCAACTCGTTGACCACGCGATCGATGCCGGGAGCCGACCATGCGGCGCCTTGTGCTGCGGCGCGTTCGGTCCATGAATCAACCGCGCCGCGCAAGGTGGCTGTGGAACCGCTCACCATCACCTCGATCTTCTTTGCCTCGCGTTAGGCGTGTCGTGTCAGCGCATCCCGAATGCGCCCGGAGATGTTGCACGGCGTCACATGCGCTTTCAGCGTGATGCTGTTGCTCACCCCGACGATGGCGACAGCCTTCACGCCTTCGACAAACTGCACAGCGCGCTCAATGGCGAACTTTTCTGCAAAGGTCTCCAGATGGCCAGAGAGCGTCACCACGCCACTCTTGACGGCCACACCCACATTCGTCGCTGTGATGGATGGGTCCCACTCCAGTTCGTTGGTGACATCCGCTTTCAGTTGTGCATCGGTCTTCATGTTGATCCCTTCGAGGGTAGGCACTTGATAAAGCCGAGCACGCTGCGCATTCGGGCCGCCAAGCGTGAAGCCATGGTCATCCGGTCAAACCGCGCGAGCTTTGAGCGGGCGCAAGCTTCGTGCTGGTCACACGTCCGCATCGACTACTGCAACGCAGGCCCGTGATCGAGGCGATCTCCCTGGCTCGCGCAGGTGGGGCTGTTTAGCTTCCTGCGGTGCCAAATCGTTTGATCGACATCAAGCCCGTCGGTACCCTGGCGCCTACGATGAGGTAAATCTGCCGCCAACCCACCAGCAAAGCGAGCCATGGAGTTCAAAGACTATTACGCGGCTCTTGGCGTTGAGCGCACCGCCACTCGAGATGACATCAAGCGTGCCTACCGCAAGCTGGCCCGCAAGTACCACCCCGACGTGAGCAAGGAGCCCGATGCCGAGGCCCGCTTCAAGGAGGTGGCCGAAGCGCACGAGGCCTTGCACGACCCGGAGAAGCGCGCGGCCTATGACGACATGGGCAAGCGCCATGAGCGCGGGCAGCAGTTCCAGCCACCACCCGATTGGGGCAACGGCTACGAGTTCAGCGGGCGCGATGCAGGCCCGGGTGCAGACGGCAGAGACTTCAGCGAGTTTTTCTCTTCGCTGTTCGGCCGCCATGCGGGCGCAGCAGGTGCCGCTCGCGCTGCGGGCCCCGCACAAGACCACCACGCCAAGGTCACGATCTCGCTCGAAGATGCCTACCAGGGCGCGCGCCGCACCTTGTCGCTGCGCATGCCGGTGGCAGCGGTTGACGGAAGCATGTCACTGCGCGAGCACCGGATCGAAGTCGCCATCCCGAAAGGTGTGCGTGCCGGCCAGCATTTGCGCCTGGCCGGCCAGGGTGGGCCGGGTCATGGCGGCGCTCCCGCTGGCGACCTGTATCTTGAAATTGCGTTCGAGCCGCACCCGCGCTTTCGCGTCGATGGGCGCGACGTGTACGTCGACCTGCCTGTCTCTCCGTGGGAGGCTGCGCTCGGGGCGGAGCCCGAACTCGTCACGCCCGCAGGCACTGTCGGTCTGACGGTGCCTGCGGGCTCGGCCGCCGGGCAAAAGCTGAGGCTCAAGGGCCGCGGCTTGCCCGGCAATCCAGCAGGCGACCTCTACGCGGTGTTGAAGATGGTGCTGCCAGCCGCCGACACGCCTGCCGCTCGCAGCGCGTTCGAGCAGATGGCGACCGCGTTTTCCGACTTCAACCCCCGCGCGGGGCAAGCTCAGGGGTAACCGACCATGCGCGACTCTTCCTTCTCCCTCATCGCCACCGAAGTCGCCGTCGCAGTCGAAGACGAATGCGTGCTCAGCCTGCCTGAGTTGTGTCGTGCGTGCCGTGTTTCGCCGCAAGACGTCGCAAGCTGGGTCGACGAAGCCATCATCGAACCTGAGCACCGCGACACGAGCGAATGGCTGTTCGGCGCCGACTCGCTCAAGCGCGCGCTGGCCGCTGCGCGGCTCTCAAGAGACCTTCAGGTGTCGCCGCACGACCTGGGCTTGGTTCTTGACCTGATCGACGAGATCGACCG
>NZ_JANOCG010000537.1:0-15302 GCF_031412075.1 Rhizobacter sp. | reverse complement strand
CAGACGGCCCCACCTCGGGCCAGTTTGCCGGGCCCAACCCCTATGGCAGCAACCTGCCGCCGTTTGCCAACCGCCAGCCGGTGCAAGGTTTTTCGGGTGTGCTGGACGGCCCGCGCAAGAACGTCTTCCGCTTTCTGGTCGACAACGGTTTCGGCACCCAGGCCAGCTCGGCCGACGCGCTGCTGCGCGCCTATGCCGTCGAAGTGAAGTGGCATACCCGCAAGGGCGGTGCCGGCACGGTGAACGCCGCCGACTGGAACTCCGGCCGCGAGCGCAGCAACTTTGACGCACGCACGCGCCTGCAGCTCAACGACGCGCATCGCAAGTTGACCGTGCCCATCCAGGCCGATCACGCCAACTACTACAACAACCCCGTCAATGCGCCGGTCGACGCGAGCATTCGCGCCGGCCGCCTGCTGACCGGCGCCGACTTCGACATCGAAGCCATCCGCCGCGACCGCAACGGCCACTACTGGTTCGGCGACGAGTTCGGCCCCTACCTGATCAAGACCGACGCCAAGGGCACCGTGCTGCGCAGCGAGATCTCGATGCCCGGTGTCTACGCACCGCAGCACAAGGATGTGGTGGCCGGCAAGGCCGTGGCCAACCTGCCGAGCTCGGGTGGCTTCGAGGGCATGGCCATCAACAAGAGCGGCACCCGGCTGTACACCTTGCTCGAACGCACCGTGACCGGCGACACAGCCGGCACCCTGCGCATCGACGAATTCGACATCGGCAGCGAGAAGTACACCGGCCGCCGCTTCATCTACCCGCTCGATGCCAAGGGCACCAACATCGGCGACATGGTCGCCCTCGACGACCGCCGCTTCATCGTGCTCGAGCGCAATGGCGGCACGGCGACCACACCGAACACGGTTCCGTTCAAGAAGGTCTACCTGATCGACATCGAAGACGTGGCCGAGGGCGGCGTGGCCCGCAAGCTGGAGCTGGTCGATCTGATGAACCTGGCCGACCCGCACGACCTCAACGGCGACGGCAGCCCGGTCTTCACCTTCCCCTACGTCACCATCGAAAACCTGCTGGTGCTGGATGCCCGCACGCTGCTGGTGGTGAACGACAACAACTTCCCGTATGGCGGCGGCCGCGAGCTGGCCTCAGACAACACCGAGTTCCTGCGCATCCGGCTGCCGGTGTCGCTGACGGGTGAAGCCTGCGACGACGACGAAAAAGACGAAGACTGACTGCGCAGCACTGGCTCGGCGGTGGGCGGGTTACGTCCGCCCGCCGTCGAAGTTATCCACCGGGGCAGGGGACAAACCTGTGGACAGGCGGTGGCAAACCCGGGACCACCGAGGCCAGCCATGGCGATGCGGCCCGTGCCTTCGATGTGTGCACGACACCTCGCCTCGGCAGAGCCCAGGGCGAGCTTGTGCATTGGAACCGTAGCGCTCTTTGTCGCCTTTCGCACGTCGTGGGGATCCGGCCTGCCCGTGCCCTGATCGCGGCAATCCGCATAAAGTTGCGACTCGGTATCGACCCAGCGTCGAACCCGCATCCTCGGAGACGCCGATTGCAGAACGGTTTGCCATCGTCCTCATCGAGCCCCTGAACCAGATGACCGCTCGTGACGTGGGCGCGGAGGCCTAGAACCTTGGATTGGCTCAACGCACTCCAGTGGCCGGCGATGGCAGTCACCTTGCTCGGTGCATGGCTGGTTGCGTCGAAAAGCGAGGCACGCCGGGCCTGGGGGTTCTGGGTCTATCTGGCCAGCAACGCCCTGTGGATCGGCTGGGGTTGGTACACCGGGGGTTGGGCTCTGGTGGTGCTGCAGTTCGGGCTGGTCGCGATGAACGTTCGCGGCGCCTTGAAAAACGACACCTGAAGGCCGACGATCCCGCCGTGCGCAGCAAAAAGCCCAGCCGACGCAGGGCTGGGCTTGGGGGGGTGGTAGGCCGCCCGTGAGTCGAACACGGCACCAACAGATTATGAGTCTGCTGCTCTAACCATCATGAGCTAGCGGCCCGAAGGCGTGCATTGTAGGTAGCTACTTCACGCTCAAGGCGTTGCTCACCAGCCGTGACGTGATGTCGACGATCTGGATCATGCGGTCGTAGGCCATGCGGGTGGGGCCGATCACGCCGAGCGTGCCGACCACCTGGCCGTTGACTTCATACGGTGCCGACACCACCGACAGCTCTTCGAAGGGCACCACCATGCTCTCGCCGCCGATGTAGATGCGCACGCCTTCGGCGCGGCTGCTCACGTCGAGCAGGCGCATCAGCTGGGTCTTCTGCTCGAACAGATCGAACAGCTTGCGCAAGCTGCCCATGTCGCTCGAAAAATCTTGCACCGTGAGCAGGTTGCGCTCGCCGCTGATGACCACCTGCTCCTGGTTGTCTTGCATGGCCTCGGCGCCGGTCTCGACCGCCGCTTGCATCAGCGTGGCGATCTCGCCGCGCAGCACGTCGACCTCGCGCTTCAAACGCTCGCGCACTTCTTCGATGGTCAGGCCGGCGTACTGGGCGGTGAGGTAATTGCTGGCTTCGATCAGCTGGCTTTGTGTGTAGTCTTGTGCGGTGACGATCACACGGTTCTGCACGTCGCCATCGGGCGCCACCAGGATCACGAGCACACGCCGCTCCGACAAGCGCAAGAACTCGATGTGGTGGAACACGCTGACCTTGCGCGGCGCGGTGATCACCCCCACAAAACTCGACAGGCTCGACAACATCTGCGCCGCATTGGCGATCACACGCTGTGGCTGGTCGGGATGAAGCTGTGTCTCAAGCGGGGCACTGGCCGCGCTCAGATCAAGCGGCTGCGCGGTGAGCATGGTGTCGACGAAGAGGCGATACCCGCGCGCCGTGGGGATGCGCCCGGCGCTGGTGTGGGGGCTGGCGATCAGGCCCAGCTCCTCCAGGTCGGCCATCACGTTGCGGATGGTGGCGGGCGAGAGGTCGAGCCCGGAGGCGCGCGACAGCGTGCGCGAGCCCACGGGTTGGCCGTCGGCAATGTACCGCTCGACCAAGGCTTTCAGCAGGGTTCTGGCTCGCTCATCCAACATGGTTTTCATTGTAGGCCGCAGGGGAGTTTGGCCCCGTCTTTACGGGGTCGCTGTGGTGTAATCCCGCGCATGCCATCACGCTTTCGACATGCCGCACTCGTGGGCAAGTACCAGGCCCGAGGCATCCGTGGGGTGCTTGAAGAAATTGCGCATTTCCTGGTGCGCCAGGGCCTGGAGGTGTCGCTCGAACGCGAGACCGCGCTCAACACCGGCATCGCCGACTTCAACGCGCTCAACCCCACCGAGTTGGGCAAACACTGCGACATGGCCATCGTGGTGGGTGGCGACGGCACCATGCTGGGCATTGCCCGACAGCTGGCGCGTTTCAACCTGCCGATGGTGGGCATCAACCAGGGGCGGCTCGGTTTCATCACCGACGTGCCGGTGGGCCAGTACGCCGAGACGCTCGCGCCCATCATCGCGGGCGACTACGAAGAAGAGCGCCGCACCATGCTCGAAGGTGTGGTCTACCGCGACGACCAGAAGATCTTCGACGGCTTCGCGATGAACGACGTGGTGGTAAGCCGCAGCGCGACGGCCAGCATGATCGAAGTGAAGGTCGACATCGGCCCCGAGTTTGTGGCCAACCTGCGGGCCGACGGCGTGATCATCGCGTCGCCCACCGGCTCGACGGCGTATGCGCTGTCGGCCGGCGGGCCGATTCTTCACCCGGGCATCGGCGGCTGGCTGCTGGTGCCAATTGCGCCGCACGACCTGAGCAACCGGCCCATCGTGCTGCCCGACACCCAAGACATCAGCCTCGAGGTGGTGACCGGGCGCGACGCGAGCGTCAACTTCGACATGCAAAGCCTGGCCAGCCTGTTGCCGGGTGACCGCATCGTGATCCGGCGTTCGAGCCACCAGGTGCGGTTCCTGCATCCGCGCGGCTGGAGTTATTACGCAACCCTGCGGCGCAAGCTGCACTGGAACGCTGGGGTGACATGACATGTTGAGGCGACTTGCTCTGCGCGATTTCGTCATCGTCACCACGCTGGAGGTCGAACTCTCCGGCGGCTTCTCGGTGCTCACCGGCGAAACCGGTGCCGGCAAATCCATCCTGATCGACGCCTTGCAGCTCGCACTGGGCAGCCGGGGTGATGCCGGGGTCGTGCGCGAAGGCGCGGCTCGTGCCGAAATCACGGCCGAGTTCGATGCGCCGGCCAGTCTTTCGGGATGGCTGGAAGACGCCGGCTTCGAGTCCAGCGACAGCTTGCTGCTGCGCCGTGTGATCGACGCGCAGGGCAAGAGCCGCGCCTGGGTCAACGGCAGCCCGGCCACGGTGGCGCAGCTGCGCGAAGCGGCCGACCACCTGATCGACATCCATGGCCAGCACGCCTGGCAAAGCCTGACGCGCAGCGCCTCGGTGCGTGGCTTGCTCGACGCCTATGCGGGGGTGGACACCGCGCCGCTCGCCAGCGTGTGGTCGCAATGGAAGGCCGCTGGCGAACTACTCACCAAGGCCCGCTCACAACAAGCCGACCTCGAGCGCGAACGTGAGCGCCTGGCCTGGCAGGTGGGCGAGGTCGACAAGCTCGCACCCGGCGCCGATGAGTGGGACGAGCTCAATGCCGACCACCAGCGGCTGTCGAACGCACAGTCGCTGATGGACGCGGCACGCACCGCGCTCGACGTAGTGAGCGACGCCGAGGTCAGCGCCGACGGCCTGGCGTCGCGCGCCGTTGACGCACTGCAAGACGTGGCCGAGTTCGACACCCGCCTCGCCAACGTGGCCGAGGTGTTGCAAAGCGCGCAGGCCCAGTTGCAAGACGCCGCCCACACGCTGAGCAGCTACCTCAACCACGCTGAACCGGAGCCCGAGCGCCTGCAAGAGCTCGACGAGCGCCTGTCGGCCTGGATGAGCCTGGCCAAACGCTATCGCCGCCCGCCGGCCGAGCTGCCGTCGCTGCTGAACCAATGGAAAGACGAGCTGCGCGCGCTCGACGCCGCAGCCGATCTCGATGCGCTGGAGCAGGCGCTGAAGAGCGCGCAAACCGCCTTCAACACCGAAGCGCGCCGTGTCTCGACACAGCGCAAGACGGCAGCGCCCAAACTCGCCGCCGCCGTCACCCAGGCCATGCAACAGCTCGGCATGGCGGGCGGGCGCTTCGAGGTGAGCCTGACCGCACAAGACACGCCCCAGTCGTTTGGCCTGGAGTCGGCCGAGTTCCTGGTCGCCGGACACGCTGGCAGCACGCCTCGACCGATGGCCAAGGTGGCTTCGGGCGGCGAGTTGTCGCGCATTGCGCTGGCGATTGCCGTCACCACCAGCCAGCTCGCGCCCCGCGGTGAAGCGGCAGGCACCTTGATCTTCGACGAGGTCGATGCGGGCGTGGGCGGTGCTGTGGCCGACACCGTGGGCCGGCTGATGAAACAGCTCGGCCGCGACCGCCAGGTGATGGCCGTCACGCACCTGCCGCAAGTGGCCGCCTGCGCCGACCACCACTTCGTCGTGAGCAAGGCCTTGCGCGACGGCAGCACCCGCAGCGATGTGGTCGCGGTGAATGGCGAAGCGCGTGTGGCCGAAGTGGCGCGCATGTTGGGCGGCGAGCGCCTGTCGGGCACCACGCTGGCCCATGCGCAAGAGCTGCTCGCGGTGGCGGCCGAGTCTGCAGCCGCCCCCGGCACACGCGGGCGCAAACGCCCATGAACATGAACCCGGTGAGCTCGGGCGAAGCCGCGCCCCCGCCCGTGGCACCGCACGAGGTGGTGCTGGTGACGGGCATCTCGGGTTCGGGCAAATCGGTGGCCTTGCATGCGCTCGAAGACGCTGGCTTCTTCTGCGTTGACAACCTGCCGCCCGAGCTGCTGCGCGACTTCTTGCGGCTGGAGCATGAACGCCTGCAGCGCCGGGTGGCGATCGCCGTCGACGTGCGCAGCGCGGGCTCGCTGCCGCACCTGCTGCCTCTGATCGAAGGGCTGCGCGGCGAGGGCGTGATCATCCGCTCGATCTTTCTCGACGCGAACACCGACGCTTTGGTGCGGCGCTATTCCGAATCGCGCCGCCCTCACCCGCTGACGCAGCACGCGCCGATCCAGGCGCCGGCGCGCCGCCGTGACGACGAGGCCTCGCCCGGCCACCATGCGCTCAACGACGCCATCGAACTGGAGCGCGAGCTGCTCGCCGAGTTGCGCGAAGTCTCGACCGTGGTCGACACCAGCCAGCTGCGCCCGGCCCAGCTGCGCATCTGGGTGCGCGACCTGGTGGCGGCCCGTGCGCACGCGTTGACGCTGGTGTTCGAGTCGTTCGCGTTCAAACATGGCGTGCCGCTCGATGCCGACTTTGTGTTCGACGTGCGGGTGCTACCCAACCCGTATTACATCCGCGAGCTGCGCGCGCAGACCGGCCGTGACGGCGACGTGGTGGCCTACCTGCAGGCCCAGCCCGAAGTGGCCGAGATGATGTCGCAGATCGAAGCCTTCATCGCGCGCTGGTTGCCGGCCTTCGAGAACGATCAGCGCAGCTACCTCACGGTGGCCATCGGTTGCACCGGTGGCCAGCACCGCTCGGTGTACCTCGTCGAAACGCTTGCAAAACGCTTTGCCGCTCGCGGCATTGCACTGATTCGCCATCGAGAGCTCGATGCCCGAGACTGAACGCCTGTCGATCCCGCTGTTTCCGCTGCAAGCGGTGCTCTTCCCTGGCGGGCTGTTGAGCCTGAAGGTGTTCGAGGCCCGCTACCTTGACCTGATCAGCGCCAGCCTGCGCGAGAACACACCCTTTGGCGTGGTCGCGCTGCGCCAGGGCAGTGAGATGCGCAAGGCCGGCGAGCCGGTGGTGACCGAGGCCATCGGCACGCTGGCCGAGCTGATCGACGTCGACAGTGCACAGCACGGCATCTTGCAAGTGCGTTGCCGTGGCACGCGGCGTTTTGAAGTGATCTCGAAAGAAGCCCAGCCCGACGGCCTGTGGCTGGCCCAGGCTCACCTGCTCGACGACGACGAAACTTCGGCGCCGAGCGAGGCGCTGATCGAAACCGTGCGCGGCCTGGCCAATGCCATCGCGACACTCAAACAACAAGGCGCCGAGCCGTTCCTGAAGCCCTTCCAGTTCGACAACGCCGGGTGGGTGGCCAACCGCTGGTGCGAGATCTTGCCGATCTCGATTGCCGCCAAACAAAAACTGATGGAGCTGCCCGACCCGCAGGTGCGGCTTCAGCTGGTGGGCGAGTTCTTGCGCACCAAGGGTGTGGTCAAGTAGCGGGTCGCTGCAGCAGCTTGCGCAGCGGCGCGGGCAGTCCCATCGCGAGTGCTTCGTCGAGGCCGAACCAAGCACCTTGGGGCAATGTGGCCGTGATGGCGTCGCGCTGCTTTGGGGTGGCGCGCGCGGGCAGCGCCCAGCGCAGCGGGTGCAGCGTCCAGTCGAGGTGGGTCAGCACGTGGGTGAAGCTCGGCAGCAAAGCACCAGCACCGGGCCAGCCTGCGCTCGCCTGCTGCAATGCTTGCGGCGATTCGAACTCGGGCAGGCTCCACAGCCCGGCCCACACACCGCTGTCGGGCCGCTGGCACAGCCACAGCTCATCGCCCCAGGTGAGCCACAACCAGGCGTTGTCGCGCCGGCTGCGTTTGAGCTTGCGCGTCTTCACCGGGAACTTGTCTTGCGTACCCGCTCGCCGTGCAGCGCAATGCGTTTGAACGGGGCACAACAAACATTGCGGCGAGCGCGCGAGGCACACGGTCGCGCCCAAGTCCATCAGGCCTTGCGTGTAGGGCTCGATGTGTTGGTGTGGCAGCAACTCGGTGGCCTGCGCCCACAGCTCTCGCTCGTTCCGGGCCACGGCCAGGTCGTCGCCAAAGGCGAGAAAGCGGGTCAGCACCCGCTTCACGTTGCCATCGAGAATGGCCACCCGCTCGCCGAAACAAAACGCTGCGATGGCGGCAGCCGTGGAGCGGCCGATGCCGGGCAAGCTTTGCAGCAGCTCGCTGCTGCGTGGGAATTTGCCGCCATGTTCGGCCACCACGGCTTTGGCGCAGGCGTGCAGGTTGCGGGCCCGGCTGTAGTAACCCAGACCACTCCACAAGCTCATCACTTCGTCTTGCGAAGCGGCGGCCAGGGCTTTGACATCGGGGAAACGATGCAGAAAGCGCTCGTAGTAGATGAGCACGGTGCTGACCTGCGTTTGCTGCAGCATCACTTCAGACAACCACACACGGTACGGGTCGGTGGTGCGCTGCCAGGGCAGGCTGTGGCGACCGTGCTCGCGTTGCCACGCGATCAGGGGCGTAGCGAAGTGATCCTGGTTGGCGAGAGCCAACTCCTCAGCCGGCGCCGAGCCGCCTCAAGGCGGCTGAGCGACCCCTCGGGGGGCAGGAGCGAAGCGACGTGGGGGCCAACATTTCGTCAGGCTTGGGCGGCGTAGAGAACGCCGGCTTCGCTGTTTTGTGCGTCGACCGGCGGGTCGAGGCGGGCCTGCTCTTTGATGCGGGTCGCGAGTTCGGCACTGCGAGCTTGGAGCTGCTGCAGCTGCGCGTCTTGCGCTTCGAGCTCGGAGATGCGTTGCTCCAAGTCACCTGATGCAGCCTGGATGCGCTCGAGTGCCTCACGGCGGCGACGGAAACCACGGCGCCGCTCGCGCAGCTGCGAATCGACCTGCGACGACGCCATCTTGTTCCACAGCTCGAGCTCGCTGCTGGCGTTCTCGAACACCACACGCAGCTTGGACACCAGCATGCGGCGGAACTGCTCCATGAACTTGGGCTGCGACAAACGCAATGCCTGCGTGAGCCCGAGGTACTGCACGTAGTTGCGCTGGATCAGCGTCAGCTCTTGCACGAAGCGCTTGAGGTCGGGCGTCTTGTTGACGGCCAGGCTGAAGCCGAATTCGGCGTTGAGCTTGGAGAACGAGGCCGTCAGCATGTCGTGGATCTCACCGGCACGCAGTTGAGAGGCTTCGAGCAGCTCGCGCAGTCGGGCGCACAGCGCGAGGAAGGCCTTCTTGGCGCCCAGGTTGAGCAGCGACGCGTTCATCGTCGTCTGCATCTCGTTGACTTCTTCGCGCAGGCGGTCACTGGTCAGGTCGACCAGCGCGTTTTTCAGCATGCGGCTGTGCACCATGCGCATGGCTTGCAGGCGCGAGGTGCATTGTTCGAACTCGGCCGTTTCGGCGTCGACACGCTCCAGCATCAGCCGCGTCTTGGCGCTGCTCTTGCCACGCAGGCCGCGCAGCTCGAGCATCTGCTCGGCCGTCTGGCGGCGGCGGTCGCCCAGGCGGCGGGCCACTTGCGACTCCATGCGCTGGGTGGCCTCCATGACCATTTGCTGCAGCACGTCGCGGCGTTGTGGCAGCAGCTGCGCGCCGATCGCGGCTTCAAGCGCAGGCAGGCGGCTCTCGGCCAGCCCGCGGGCATTGCCTTCGATGCGCGAAGCCAGGGCCTGGCGTGCGGACAAGGGGAACACCCGCGCCGGGTCGGTCTCGAGAGTGCGGGCGGTGGACTGGCGCTGCTGTTCGATCTGCTCGCGCACCTGCTCGGCCGTGGCCAGCGGGTCGATCATCGCGTCGATCTTGTTGAGCACCACGAAGCTCGCGCCCGAAGGCGAGCCGAGGTGGTCACGCCAGATCGCCATGTCGGACTTGGTGACGCCGGTGTCGGCACCCAGGATGAACACCATCGCGTGCGCCGAAGGCAGCAGGCTCAGCGTCAACTCGGGCTCGGCACCGATGGCGTTGAGCCCCGGCGTGTCGAGCACCACCAGGCCTTGTTTCAGCAAGGGGTGCGGGTAGTTGATGATGGCGTGGCGCCAGGCCGGCACTTCGACCCGGCCGTCGTCGTCGGTGGGCGGGTTGTCTTCGGGATGTGCGTCATCCCAGAAACCCAGGCCCTTGGCATCGTCGACGCTGACGAACTGGGTTCGCATGACTTCGAGCAAGGCCTCGGACAGCTTGTCGGGCGAGCTCACGTCGAGCGCGATGTGCGTCCAGGCCTTGGGCTGGCCGCGCAGCTCGGTGAGCGAGAGGCCTTCGAGCCGGGTCGAGATGGGCAAGAGCGCAAGCGCCGGCTCTTCACCCAGCTCGAAGCCGAGCTCGACCGGGCACATGGTGGTGCGCCCCGGGGTGGCGGGCAACACACGCCGGCCGGTGTCTGAAAAGAAGATCGCGTTGATCAGCTCGGACTTGCCACGCGAGAACTCGGCCACGAAGGCGACGATGAGTTTTTCGCCCGCCATGCGGCGACGCAAAGTGTCCAACGATTCATGGGCAGCGGGGTCGGCAACGTCGTGCTCACCGAGGAAGCGGCTGTACTCGTCAAGCCGCTGGCCGAGCGCCACGCGCCACTGGGACAGTTCGTCAAGACTGCTTGCGAAAGAGGAAGCCATGGGGTGATTCGCGGCCCAGCAAATATGCGTCAGGCATGGTATCGCAAGGTGCATTTGCTACAGGGCAGGAGAAACATCTGGTCACCCCTGTGGGTAACCAGTCGTGCGGTAGTTGGCGGATTGGTCGAGGCGCTCTCAGCGCCGTTGGCACGTGGGGCAGAAAAACGTGGAACGCTGCCCTTGCACGATGCGCCGGATGGCGGTAGCGCACACGTCGCAGGGCTCGCCCTCGCGGCCATACACGCCGGCTTGCGACTGGAACTCACCCGCCATGCCATGGGCATCGCGAAAGTCACGCAGGGTCGAGCCGCCCAAAGCCAATGCACGTGCCAGGGTCTCGCGCACGGCCACGGCGAGCTTCTCGCTGCGCGGGCCGCTGAGCTTGTCGCTGCGGGTGCGGGGGTCGATGCCCGCAGCGAACAAGGCCTCGCAGGCGTAGATGTTGCCGGCGCCCACGACGATGTCGCCCGACAGCAGCGCGAGCTTGATGGCCACACGCCGCCGCTGCAGTGCCGCATGCAGGTACTTGCCGCTGAAGGCTGGCGAAAACGGCTCCACACCCAGGCCGGCCAGCAGCTTGTGGGCCATGCCTTCGTCTTGGCTCGCCGACCACACCACGGCGCCGAACCGGCGTGGGTCGGTCAGACGCAGAGTGCCGCGTGTGGTGACGAGGTCGAAGTGGTCGTGGCTGCCGTGCACTGCGCCATCGTCACGAAATGCAAGCGACCCCGACATGCCCAGGTGCATCAACAAGCCTCCGGCCGACAAGGGCAGCCACAGGTACTTGCCGCGCCGGGTGGCGTCACCCACGGTTTGCGCGACCAGGCTGTCGGGCTCGCAACCCAGCGGCCAGCGCAAGGGTTTGCCCAATCGCACACCCGTGATGCGTGCGCCGGCAATGCGGTGTGCAAAGCTCTGGCGCGTGACCTCAACTTCGGGAAGTTCTGGCATGTGGGAATTATCGCGACAGGTTCGGGTCAGAACCCAGACCCTAGAATCTTCAGAGCCTTCAGGAGCCGTTCATGCGATCCCTTTTCCCGTTCTCGCGCGCAGCCGTCGCCCTGGCATGCGCGCTGGTGTTGACGCATGGCGCTCACGCGCAAACCGAGCCGGCCAGCATGGTCGCCAACTCCTCGCTGGATGCGCCGCTGTTCTATCAATTGATCATCGGCGAGATGGAGTTGCGCTCCGGCGAGCCCGGCACGGCCTACCAGGTGCTGCTTGACGCTGCCCGCAAGACCCGTAACGAAGAGCTGTTCCGCCGCGCCACCGAAGTGGCCTTGCAGGCACGCGCAGGTGACCAGGCATTGGCCGCCACACAAGCCTGGCGCACCGCCTTGCCCGACTCGCTGGAGGCTGTGCGCTACCAGCTGCAACTGCTGATCGGGCTCAACCGGCCCGCCGATACCGTGGAGCCGCTGCGCACGCTGCTCAAGCTCACGCCCGCGGCTGAACGGCCGGCGGTGATCTCCTCCTTGCCGCGGCTCTTCGACCGTGGCACCGACAAGACGCAGTCGGCCAAACGGCTGGAGCAGGTGCTGCAGCCCTCGCTTTCCGCACCCGAAACACGCACCGCCGCGCAGGTGGCGCTGGGTCGCGCCTGGCTCGCCGCGGGTGACAACGCGCGCGCCCTCGAACTGGCTCGCAGCGCCCACGCGCTCGATCCGACCGCCGAATCGTCCGCGCTGCTGGGCCTGGAATTGATGGCCAGCACCCCGGCAGCCGAAAGCATCGTCACCGACCACCTGAAGGCGCGGCCGGCCAGCACGCCGATCCGCATGGTCTACGCCCGTCTCTTGAGCAACGCGCAGCGTTATGCCGATGCGGTGCCGCAGCTGGAGGCCGTGACCCTCAGTGACAAACCTCCGGCCGCTGCCTGGCTGACCCTGGGCGCTTTGCACCTGGAGCTGAAGCGCCCGCGCGAAGCCACGACCGTGTTGAATCAGTACCTGCAGCGCGTGCAAGCCGGTACCCTGGCGCTGCCCACCTCCGACGACGACGAAGACAACGATCCCGCCACACCCGACCAGGGCTTGACGCAGGCCTACCTGCTGCTCTCGCAAGCGGCCGAGCAACAGCGCGACTACGCCGGCGCCGAAGCCTGGCTGGCCAAGGTCACCAACCCGCAGCGTGCACTCGACGTGCAGGCAAGACGCGCCTCGCTGCTGGCCAAGCAGGGCAAGCTCAAACAGGGCCGCGAACTGATCCGCCGCGCGCCTGAAAAAACCGCAGATGACGCCCGTGCCAAGCTGTTGGCCGAAGCCCAGCTCTTGCGCGACGTCAAGCAGTGGGGCGAAGCGAATGGAGTGCTGGCCAGCGCCAACGAGAAGTTTCCCAACGACGCCGTCCTGCTGTACGAGCAATCGATGATGGTCGAGAAGCTCAACCGCATGGACGAAATGGAAAAACTGCTGCGCCGCGTGATCGAGCTGAAGCCCGACCATCATCACGCATACAACGCGCTCGGCTACTCGCTCGCAGACCGCAACCTGCGCCTGCCCGAGGCGCGCGAGCTGATCCAGAAGGCACTCGCGCTCGCGCCGGGGGAGCCTTTCATCACCGACAGCCTCGGCTGGGTGGAATACCGCCTCGGCAACCGCGATGAAGCGCTGCGCCTGCTGCAGCAGGCCTACAAGTCACGGCCTGATGTGGAGATCGGCGTTCACCTGGCCGAGGTGCTGTGGATGAATGGCCAGCGCGACGAAGCCCGGCGCATCCTGCGCGAAGTGCGCACCAAGGACAACACCAACGACGTGCTGAAAGAAACCCTGGCCCGCCTGCGGGTGGATTTGTGAGTTTTGGGGGCCACCCTGCGGCGTGGCTGTTGGCTGCCAGCCTGCTCGGCGGCTGCGCGTCGGTGGGTCAAAAAGCGCCAGTGGGTGCAGAGACCCTTTCCGGCAAGCTCTCGGTGCGGGTGGACGCCAGCAACACGGCGCCTGCACGCAGCGAAAGCGGCAACTTCGAGCTCAAGGGCACTCCCGACGAAGGCCTGCTCAACCTCTCGTCCCCCTTGGGCACGGTCCTCGCGCAAGCCCGCTGGTCAGGCCAACGCGCCTGGCTCACCACCTCGCAAGGCGAAATCGCCTACCCCGATCTCGACACCCTCACCCAAGAGATGCTCGGCGAGCGCTTGCCGGTGGCGGCCCTGTTCGACTGGCTGCGTGGTCGCCCATGGCCGGGTGCGGCGAGCCAGGCCAATCCGGCGCCAACCGGGCCGGGCTTTCAGCAGCTGGGCTGGTCGGTCGACCTCGCGCGCTTTTCTGAAGGCTGGATCACCGCCCAGCGCGCACAGCCTCCCACCGTGACCGTGCGCGCCCGAGTCGACGCACCCTGACCCGCCATGGCATTGAATGCTCTGTACGACGTCGCGGCACCCGCCAAGCTCAACCTCTTTCTGCACGTGCTCGGCCGGCGGGCCGACGGCTACCACCTGCTGCAGTCGGCCTTTGTGCTGATCGATTGGGCCGACACGCTGCATTTCGAGCGTCGCAGCGATGGCGCCTTGAGTCGCCACGACCTCAGCGCCGCCCTGCCCGCCGATGACCTCTGCCTGCGTGCCGCGCGAGCCCTGCAAGCCGAATCGGGCACCCCACTCGGCGCCGACATCTCGATCGACAAACAAGTGCCCTGGGGTGCCGGCATGGGCGGCGGCAGCTCCGACGCGGCCAGCACCCTGCTCGCGCTCAACCGCCTGTGGGGCCTGAACTGGCCCTTGCCGCGCCTGATGGAACTGGGCCTGAAACTGGGTGCCGACCTGCCATTTTTCCTGGGTGGCCACAACGCCTGGGTCGAAGGCATCGGCGAACAACTCACCCCCATCACCCTGCCGAGGCAGTGGCTGGCCGTGCTCAAGCCGCCATCAAGCATCGAAACCCGTGCCATTTTTGCCAGCTCGCAGTTGGCCAGAAATACCGAAGCTGTTATAGTCGCGGGCTTCCTTGTAAAGGCCGGCATTGATGCCCTGGCGAGCGGTTTTGGTCGCAACGACCTTCAACCAATTGCCGAGCAGCAGTGTGCTGACGTGGTGCAAGCCACTCAGCTGCTCCAGGCCCGTTTCGGCAACAGCCGCATGACGGGTTCGGGCAGTGCGGTGTTCGCAAGGGCAGGCACACAAGATGCACCCATGGCGACACTGCCGGCAGATCTACCGCCGGCTTGGGTGGGTCGAATGTGCCGCAGCCTGGAGCACCACCCCTTGTTGGGTTGGTGAACAGGCCAAGGCAAGTTTCAGGTGGGCTGCGCAAGCGGCAAACCGGTGTAGGGGAGTCGCCAAGTTGGTCAAGGCATCGGATTTTGATTCCGACATGCGAGGGTTCGAGTCCTTCCTCCCCTGCCAAAGTTTCTTGATTCCCGGTGCTTGAGGGGCTTGGGCCCACAGGCACACCGGGGCTGATGTAGATGGGCGCGCTGTGCCCCCACAGAATGCGCCCAATGAGCCTCGACGGAGGGAATGTGCTTTTCAACACCGTGCTGTTCACCGGGAACGCCAATCCTGCGCTGGCGCAGGAAATCGCGTCCAACCTCGGCATCGAACTCGGCAAGGCCAAGGTCGGCCGCTTCTCCGACGGAGAAGTCGACGTCGAGATCCAGCAGAACGTTCGCGCCCGCGACATCTTCATCGTCCAGCCTACCTGCGCGCCGACGAATGAAAACCTGATGGAGCTGTGCATCATGGTCGACGCGCTCAAGCGCGCTTCGGCCCGCCGCGTCACGGCCGTGATCCCCTACTTCGGTTACGCGCGCCAAGACCGCCGCCCGCGCTCGACCCGCGTGCCGATCAGCGCCAAAGTCGTGGCTAACATGCTCGAAGCCGTGGGCGTCGAACGCCTGCTGACCATGGACCTGCACGCCGACCAGATCCAGGGCTTCTTCAACATCCCGGTCGACAACATCTACGCCTCGCCGGTGCTGCTGTCTGATCTGCAGAGCAAGCGCTACACCGACCTGGTGGTCGTGTCGCCCGAC